>JBJMIY010000305.1:0-19880 GCA_045806605.1 Rubrobacteraceae bacterium | reverse complement strand
GGCGCGACGATCATCGCCGCGGTCATAGGTTTCGGGGCGCAGAGCTTCCTGCGCGACGTGATCGCCGGGTTCTCGATCATCTTCGAGGGACAGTACAGCGTCGGAGACTTTATAGAGGTGCAGCCGCAAGGCGTCTCGGGCATCGTGGAGGAGCTGGGGCTCAGGATGACCAAGATACGGTCGCTCTCGGGGGAGGTGAACTTCGTACCCAACGGCGTCGTGCAGGGGGTCACCAACTACGTCTCGGGTCAGCAGCGCTTCACGATCGAGGTCCAGCTCTCGGACGCCGAGGCGGTTCCCAGGGTCCTCGGCTCCCTCGACGAGGCCTCAGAGCTCTACATCGCCCCGCCGCGTCTGGTGGGGCGCGAGGAGACCGGCGGCAGGACACGGCTGCGCATCGTGGCCGGGGTCCTGCCCTCGATGGCGTGGCTTATCGAGGAGCACCTGGTCGAGCGCATAAAGGCCGCGGCGGGCGAGGACGCTCTCGCAGCTCCCCCTCTGGTCTACAAGGTCGACCAGGCCAACCTGCGCAGGATCAGGGAGCTCCTGCCGAAAGAGGTCGAGAAGAACCTGCCTCCAGAGGCAGAGAAGAAGCTCCGAGGCTCCTGAAGGGCGGTCCGCGAACCGCTCCTGCACTAGCCGTCCGGCTCCTCCTTCTCCTCGCCCGGCCGCCAGTCGCCGCGAAGGTGCCCGTTCTTCTGGGCCTTCTCGCGCGCCTGCTGCTCGCGCTCGAGCCTCTCGGCTGCAGCCGAGAGGAGCTCCTTGACCTTCTCCAGCCGCCCCTTCTCGGAGGTGAGCTCCAGGATCTGCTGCCGGGTCTCTACTTCGAAGTCTATGCGCCCGGCGATCGCGAACGAGAGGTTCCGGTACGGCGGCTGTATCTCTATGCCGACCGAGCCCTCCGTCGCCGCCTCCACGACCCGCTCGAGCAGCGCTATGCACTCCTCGGCGAGCGCCGGCACGTCCTCCTCTGGCTCTTCTTCGAGGTACTCGACCTCCCCTACGTAGTAGGGCTTGCCCGTGAGGATGCTGTTGAGCTTGAAGCGCCGCGAGCCCTCGACCAGGATCAGCATCCGCCCGTCCTCGTAGCGCTCTACGAGCTCGACGATCCGGGCCGTGCAGCCCACGCGCCGAGTCCCTGACTCGTCGGCCAGCACCATCCCGAACTCGCTCTCCTGCTCCAGACATTCGTTGACCATCTGCTTGTAGCGGTCCTCGAATATGTGCAGCGGCAACGGCGCCCCTGGCATCAGCACGACGTTCAGCGGGAAAAGAGGTATGTCGGACACGCGCATGCTCCTTCCGCTATTTGCCTACATTTTATCTCACGATTCGCCGGATCTCCGCGCCGGGTATGATGGTGGCGTGAACGAGAGGATACACGCGGGCCGCGTGGCCCTGATAACCGGCGGCGGACGGGGTATCGGAGCGGCGACGGCGAGGCTCCTCGCCAAACGCGGCGCCGCCGTCGCTCTCGCCGCGCGCACCGAGGAGGAGGTCGTCTCCGTTGCGGCACAGATCGAAGCCCTGGGCGCTACGGCCCTCCCGCTCGTCGTGGACGTCTCGGAGGAGGACTCGGTCGCTTCCGGCTTCGAGCGGACGCGGGCCGAGCTCGGCCCCATCACAATCCTGGTCAACAATGCGGGCACCCCCGGCGTCCCGCTCCCTGTCGCCGCCATGGAGGCGGCGCAGTGGCGCCGCGTCTTCGAGATCAACGTCACGGGAGCCTTTCTCTGCGCGAGGGAGGCGCTGCCGCAGATGGCCGCCGAGAACTGGGGACGTATCGTGAACGTCTCGAGCGCCGCCGCGAGGCACCCGCTGGCCGGTATGGCCGCCTACGGCGCCTCCAAGGCCGCCCTCGACCAGCTCACCCGCGTCCTCGCCCTCGAGGGAGCGCCCTACAACATAGTCACCACAGGCGTCTACCCGGGCGTTGTGGACACCCGGATGCAGGAGGAGTCTCGCAGCTTCGGCCCCGGCCTTATCGGCAAGCAGCTCCACCGCATGTTCCAGGGCTACCGCGACTTCGGGATGCTCCGCCCACCGGAGCATCCCGCCGACCTCATAAGCTACCTCTGCACCCCCGCCGCCAGCCGCCTCAACGGCCACATCATCCGCCTCGAGCAGCTCGAGACGCTAAAGCAGGAGCCGTGACGCTCGCGGGTAGGACGGCGGTCGTGACAGGCGCGTCCTCGGGTATAGGCGAGGCCACGGCGCGCCTGCTCGCCAGCGAGGGATGCAACGTCGTCCTCGCCGCCCGGCGCAAGGAGCGTTTGAACGCTCTAGCCGCCGAGCTCGGCGAGGGGACGCTAGCCGCGCCTACCGACGTAACCGACCCCGGCGCCTGCGCCGCGCTCGTCGCCCGGACGGTCGAGCGCTTCGGCTCCCTGGATATCCTCGTCAACAACGCGGGTCTCGGGCTCTACGGCTCCATACCCGAGGGAGATCCCGACGACTGGAGAAAGATGTTCGACGTGAACGTGCTCGGCGTGCTCTACCTGACGCGCGCCGCCGTGCGCCACATGCTGGCTCGCGGTACCGGCGACGTCGTCTTCGTCTCCAGCCTCGCCGGCCGCCGCGTCCCCGCCCCGGACGGGACGGTCTACGCCGCGACTAAGCACGCGATCACAGCCGTCGCCGAGGGCCTGCGCCTGGACGTGCACGAGAAGGGCATACGCGTCATAAACGTCGAACCGGGCCTCGTGCGCACGGAGTTCCCCAGGAGCTCCTACCCAGACGCGGAAGAATACTACGCGCAGAAAGGCTTCGCTCCGCTTGATCCAGAAGACATAGCAGCAGCCGTGCTCTACGCCGTCTCCCAGCCCGCGCGCGTCAGCGTCAACGAGGTTGCCGTCCGCCCGACAAAGCAGCCAAAGTAGCATTTCTTCAGCACGCTCCGGCATTCGGCTGTCGCTTCTCAGCATTTCAGCTTTTCTCAGCACCAAGAGAAGCTGAGAAGCGGAGGCCGCAAGGCCGGAGCGTGCTGAGAAGCCTGCGAAGCAGGCGTGCGGACGAGTAAGCTGGCTCGAAGGCCAGCTTACTCGTCCTTGCTGATCCAGTAGGTGAAGCCGAGGAGCCCCAGGTAGAAGCTCAATATAAGAACGAAGCCGGCGAAGAAGTGGAAGATCCCTATCGCGGTCGGGTCGCCGGTGCTCCCCTGCTGCAGCAGCAGCGCGATCATTGGGACCCCTCCAGGCCCTCGGCCGAGCAGGTTTGCGGGGTGAGATTCTGCTCGAGGGTGATGCAATTGTAGATCAGGTATCCCGGGTCGTTATCGACCCTCCTGGCCGTCTCCCTCGTATAGCCCATCGTCAGCATGGTGAGCACGACGGTTATAGCGCACACGATGAGCGCGTACTGGCTCCACCGGCTGGCCCTGCCCCAGTAGAAACCCGTAGCCGTCGCCCTGAGATACAACGTGATCACGAAGAACCCGACGAGCATCATGCCGATAAGGCCTATGTACTTCCACGGGTACATGCTCCCCAAGGGTATGTCCGTGTTCTCCCCGCCCAGGAAGACCAGCCCGATCTGGGGTATGAACGACGCGTTCGCCGGTATCACGTTCAAGACCGTGAACAGCGCCATGAACCCCAGAGCCCCCACAGAGAGCTTGCGCAGGAACTCCACCGGCTTCACCGCGAAGCGGAGCTTGTGCACGAAGTACGCGGTCGAGGCGATGCTCAAGACGGTCAGCCAGAGGGCCAGGAAGTTGAACACCCACGCCTTGTCGCCGAGCATGATCGTGTTGAACGCCGCGGGCGAGGTCTCACGGATCCCCTTGAGGTACCCGTAGCCTATGACCGGCTGGATGATGAGGAACCCGAAGCCCCAGATGAGCCCCCAGTGGCCCATCCAGTCGTAGTACTCCCTGTCGTCCTCGCGCGTGGTCCTCAGGTACCGCCAGCCGGCCCACCCGGCGACGAGGAAGCCCACGTAGGAGAAGTTCCCGACGAAGCGGTGCATGTTCAGCGGCACCATCGTCTGGTTCAGGAAGTTGCGGGCCACGTCGGAGACCGGTGCCTCGGCCGGGGTGAGCATGTAGGAGGCGACGGCGTCGATCATCGTCATCGCCATCAGGCCGAAGAAGCCCGCGACGAAGCCGAAGACGACGTGCAGGCTCTTGCGGTAGGCGAGCTTGTCCCACACGTTGTACCAGGCGTAGACGATGATGATCTGCCCGAGGAACATGAACGCCTCGACGAGGAACACCCAGAAGAAGATGTTCTGCAAATACGAGAAGAACACAGGGAAAAGCGTGACCAGCGCGAGCACGAACGTGATCGCGAGCGCCGCGCCGGAGGCGAACAGGAGGACGACGAAGCGTGCCAGGTTCCTCGCGAACCGCTCGTAGTTCGGCTGCTTCGTGATCATGCCGAGGTACTCGCTCGTCGCCGCTATGAGCACGGCCCCGATGATGAAGGTGGCGAACAGGATGTGCGACTGCACGAGCGACGCGATAACGACGTTCTTGCCGATTACGGGTACCTGGAGATCGCCTATCGGCATAGACTCTTTCTCCTATTGCCCGGGGAAGTTCATTATGCGGCTGAGCGCCAGCAGCATGTTCAGCAGGACCACGACCACCACCAGGATACCTATGATCGCCGCGAAGGGCCGCTTCAGCGCGCTGTAGTTAGGCCCGCGGTCCAGCCACGGCAAGGCGAACAGGAGCCCGATGAAGATCGTGGGCACGACGACGGCCCCGAAGGAGATCAGGGCGTAGCCTGGGAAGAACATGAGCATCTGCTCGTAGAAGAAGAAGAACCACTCGGGGCGCGGCACGTAGGTGATGGTGGCCGTGTTCGCCGGATCGGTCAGGGGAGCGGGTGCGGCGTAGGAGAGCACCACGCACGCGATGAGGATCACGGTCGAGACGTAGCCGTCTCTGATGATCTGCCCCGGGAAGAAGCCCATGGTCTCGTCGGGGCGCTCGTAGACGTTCTCCGGGGTGATTACCTCTTCTTCAACCGGTTTGGCCTTGCCAGTCGCCGGAGTGTACATCTCTACACCTCTCTCCTGAAGGATGCCCGCATGATACCAGCGGCGGCCCTCTACGCTCGGTAAAAGCTCTTACTCCCTATCGGCCCTGTCGCGGCGGCCGACGTACGGCTCGCCCTCGTCTTCGTCTAGCTCGTAGCCCGCGTACTCCTCGATGCGCTGGCGCTCGTGCAGCTTCGCCAGCCTGTCCGAGTACTCGAACTCGCTGCCGAAGACGCCGTGGCGCCTGAGCAAATACAGGTGGAGCCCGATCAGCGGCGCTATCGCGGCCGGCAGCAGCCACACGTGGATGGCGAAGAAGCGCGAGAGCGTCGCTGGCCCCACCACGTCGCCCCCCATGAGGAAGTTGATCACGTACCCCCCGATGAACGGCGAGTAGGAGCCTATCTTCATGCCGACAACCGTGGCCCAGAAGCCGTCCTGGTCCCACCTGAGCACGTAACCCGTGAAAGCCAGCCCGATGACGAGGAGGAGCAGGATGACGCCGACGATCCAGTTGAGCTCCCGCGGCGCCTTGTACCCGCCGGAGAAGAACACCTGGGCCATGTGCAACCCTATCATGGCCATCAAGCAGTTGGCCGACCAGTAGTGGATACCCCTGATGAGCTGCCCGAAGTACGCGTCGTTCATGATGTAGTAGACCGAGTTCCACGCGTGGTCTGTGGTCGGGACGTAGTAGAAGAGCAAGAGTATGCCCGTGAGGAACTGCAGCGTGATCGTAAAGAGGACGGCGCTCCCCAGAGTGTAGAGCCAGGCTCCTCTCTTGGGGACAGGCTCGTAGAGGAAGTGCTCGAGCATCGTGACTATCCCCATGCGATGCTCGAGCCAGTCCACCACGAACTTGCTGGTGTCCTGGGCCTGGGTTCTTATCCTGCCGATCATGGGCCCTTCCTCTCTAACATCTACACCACGTAGGGATGCTGGGCGTCCAGCCTGTCCTGGATGTTGAAATCGTGTTTGACGTAGAGCTTGCCGTCCTCCTCGACCTTCACCTTCGTGTAGTGGTACAGGCCGCGCGGCGGGGGTCCACCGACCCACCCGCCGTTGATGTCGTAGATACCCCCGTGGCACGGGCAGAGGAACTCTCCCTCCCCCTCCGCGTTCACGAGCCAGCGCACGGGGCATCCCAGGTGGGCGCAGGAGTTGGAGAGGACGTTGATGCTGTCCACAAGCTGTTGGCGCTCCTGCTCCGTGAACCCCTCGCTCTTCTGGTCCATGAAGTCGGGGCGTAGGCTCTCCCCCAGCTCGTCGCCGATGGACCCCTGCCGGCCTTGCGACTTGACCTCGTGCCTCCACGAGAGCCAGATGGCGTTCCTGATCGTGAAGTCCGACCCCTCGCCGACCCCGCTCTCCTCGGCGATCTTCTTGTCGCCGTAGGCCTGGGTTATCGGAAACTCGACCGTGAAGTCGGCAGGCTCCTCGTCCGGGATCTCCGAGACCGGGCCAACCTCCTGCCAATCGTCGGTCACGTTCGACTGGCCAAGGACGTTGGTCTTTATGATCGGGCTTAGTATGAATGCCACGGGGGGGATGGTCAGGACGGCCCCCATTATCGTCCCCATCAGCCCCAGGCCAAGGAAGTCGCCCCGGGTCATGGGATCCTTCTGCAACTCCGCCAACGTCTCGCCCCTTCTAGCCGGACCTCGAGTTCTTACCTGCCAAACCCGGTCGGCGGTGGGCCAGGCTCCACCGTGTATTCGGACTGATTATATACCGTGTATGGCACCCTCGAGTTGGACTTCATGAAGCCCATGTTGAGCGCCACCACCGCCGCGAGGGTACCGAGAGCGATCAGAGTGATGCGGTAACTCCTCCCCGGGCTGCCGTACCGGAAGCGCATCCGCCCCCGCAGGTAGGTAATGAAAGCTCCCAGGGTCGCGAGAACCATTACCAGCATCATGATGTAGCGCATGTAAAGGAAAGGGAACTCGGCCAGCGGCGAGACCGCGTACACCCCGGCCACCGCCGCCAGCAGCGCGAAGAAGCGTATGGGCACGCGCCCTGCGCGGTCAGGATTGCGCTCGGCCCCGAGGTACATGGCTATGTTGGAGCCGACGAAGAGCAGAACCACCAGGATCAGGTTGATGACCAGGAGGTTCGAGGTAGCGCCCTCGGTGAGCCGCTCGTAGGCTCCTCCCGCGGCGGGCCCCGAGCCACCCGGCGCCGAGGTTTTGAGCGCGTGGACCGTCGTGAAGCCCACCAGCGGCATCAACATGAGGAACCCCACGCCCCAGGTGAGACCAACCGAGCTGCTCCAGTCGTAGAAGGCCCTGTCTTCGGGACTCTTGGAGCGGACGTACATGAATGCGGCCCAGGCGGCGAGGGCGAAGGCCGGCCACGAGAGGTTGGCGAAGGTGCGGTGCAGGAGCATGTCAGTGAACATGGGGTTGAAGATCCCCTGCAGCGCCGCGCTGAAGCTGGAGATGTTGCCCGCGGAGAGCGGCGGGCTTCCCGGCCCTCCGCCGGTAACCATGTAGGTGTCTATGCCGGTCATGATCATCATCCAGATCCAGATGAAGAAGCCCATGGTGAAACCTAGTGCGGCGTGCCGCTTCTTGTGGAGCACGCTGTAGCGGTCCCACTTGTAGTAGTAGGAGTACATGCCCCACAGCGCGAGGACCATTGAGAGCATGGCCAGAGCTATGAAGTAGAAGAAGTGGGAGAAGAGCGAGGTCGTCACCCGCGGGTAGAGGCCGACGAGCAGGACCACGAAGAGGACGGCGAAGGTGGCGCCGGTCGAGAAGGTGAGCACGTTGAAGCGCGCCATGGAGTGGGCGAGCCTGTCCATCCGCGGGCTCCCCGTGCGCGCCCCCCACGCCTGCAGGACCGGCGCGGCGATCGCGAACCCGACGAAAATCTCCGCGAAGAACATGTGGATGAGCATCGTGAAACCCGTGACGAAGCGGACGCCGCCTATCTCCGAGAAGGCGCTCTGGAGGTCCACGGCCAAGCCCTTCTGGGCCAGGAGGAGGAGAGCCAGCGATGGTGCCGTGGTCATTCCTGAACTCCTATCCTAGGCGCTACCAGTACGGTTCGCAACGGACTCGCCCGCGCCGCGCTCGCCGGCGCGGTGCAGGGTGGCCTGGTGGACGGCGCGGGGCTCCAAACGCCGGTCCACGATGTAGTACATCGCGCCGGCGCGCTGCAAGGCTTCCCGTATCGGCCTGAGCAGCCGCCGCTCGCTCGTCGAGGCGAAGATGAGGACCTTGCCCATCTCGAAGTCGTCGTTCCAGATGCCGGCCTCCTCGGAGGGGGCTCCCATCTCGATGAGGATCGGCGTGACCCCGACCCGGGTCAGCGAGCCGACGAAGAGTATCGCCGCCAGCGAGATGAAGACCATGAGCGTCGGGATCCCGATGGCGGGCGTCGTGATGGCGAACAACACGCCGAAGACGATGAACGCGATGGCGAATCCTATGGGCACCTCGAGCCCGCGCTTGTCCCCCGGGACCACTATGTAGCGCGTCCCCTCGGGAAAAGGCTCGGGCTCGCTGGTATCCTCGCGCTTGAGAATGACCGTCAGGTCGTCGCGGTCAACCCCGAGCTCCAGGATCTCCCTTACGGCCTGGTTGAGTTCGACCCCGTCGTTTATCACCCCTACCACGGTGTACTCGGGGACTCGCTCTGGTGCCTCCCGCCCTTCCAAACTCTACTACCTCCACAAAGGTGGCTACGGCCCTGCCCTTCCGCGGCGGTTTTTGCCGGTCAACAGCATACATGCTCGCGCCACTCCATACTAGACCGCCCCCACCACCCGCGGGAATCTCTTTCACACACTTGGCCCCGCCGTGTGAAACCGTCCCCATCCGCTTCGGCCCGCTCGGGTAAACTTGCGGGCGTGGACACCCGCAAAACAGGGCAACTCCCCGACTACGAGGGAGAACATCGCGGAGAGCGGGGCCTGGGGCCCTGGATCCGGCGCAACCCCTGGCTCCTCGTGCGCCTGTTCATCGTCATGGTGTTCACCTTCGGCGCCTCGACGACCGCGGCCAACTTCTCCTACGGGCTCGAGGGGCAGCCAACCCGCCTGAGCATCGAGCAGCTGCAGCGCGGCGAGCTGCCGCCGGGCACGCAGCTCGGGGACTACGTCGAGGTCCGCGGCACGCCCGACGTCGGGAACGACCTGGAGCGGATCGGGACCAGGGAGTCCGAGATAGCCGTCTCCTCGCGCTACAGCGCGAGCTACTTCTACTTCCGCCTGGAGGAGACAGGCGACTCCCTGCTCATACAGACTGCGCAGGGCCTGCCGCAAGGCCTCGCGAACGCCGGGGAGCGAGAGTGGAGAGGCAAGCTCGAGACCGTGGGAACCGTGATCTTCCACGACACCACCCAGGAGGGGCTGGAGCACGCCGGCCTCCCACACGACGAGAGCATACCCGTGGTAACCACCGGCGATACCCCGGAGTACTATCGCAGGATCTTCCCCGCCTACTCGGCCATCATCGGGCTCTGGCTCGCCTCCCTCGCCTGGCTCGTCTGGAAACGAAACAAACCCTTCCTGGGTTTGTAGGCAACAGGCATCAGGGGTTGAAGAGAGGCTCTCGTTCGCCTCCGAAAGCCCTCAAAACGCGACACACGCGCTGTCCAGTACCTGAATCCTGATACCTGTTGCTGCTATATTTCCATTGCACACAAGCTTGCAGATGGGAGACGGGATCTTGGGCGGCTTCTTCAGGTTCTCCGAGCGGGGGGCCAACTTCCGGACGGAGGTGCTCGCGGGGCTGACCACGTTCATGACGATGGCCTACATCGTTTTCGTCAACCCGGCGATACTGGGCACGGAGGGTACGGGCCTTCCGATCACGGGGGTGTTCTTCGCGACGTGCGTGGCCGCTTCGGCGGCTAGCATAGCGATGGGGGTCTTCGCGAACTACCCGCTGGCCCTCGCCCCCGGGCTGGGCATCAACGCCATAGTCGCCTTCACCCTGATACTCGAGCTCGGGCTCTCGTGGCAGCAGGCGATGGCGGTGATCATCGTCGAGGGTCTGCTCGTCACGGTGCTCGTCCTGACGAATCTGCGCGAGGCGGTGATGAACGCCATCCCCATGTCGCTCAAGCTCGCCATCGCGGTCGGCATCGGGCTGTTCATAGCCTTCATAGGCCTGAAGAACGCCGGCATCGTGGTCCAGAACCCCGCCACCTATCTGGCTCTGGGCGACTTCACGCAGGGGCCGGTCTTGCTCGCGCTCTTCGGGCTAGTGCTCACCCTCGCGCTCGTAGCGCGCGGGATGCGCGGGGGCATACTCATCGGCATCCTGCTCACCGGCGTCGTGGGCATGGTCTTCGGTATCGTGCCGCTGCCCGGTGGCGTCGTGGACTTCCGCTTCGACACCTCCACAATCGGCGGCGGGGTGCTCGCGGTTCCCGAGGTGCTCCGGATATCGCTCGTACCCGTGATCTTCGCGCTTTTCATGACGGACTTCTTCGACACGATGGGCACCGTGATAGCGGTCGGCCAGGAGGCGAAGCTGCTGGATGAGAGCGGCAGGCCGCCGAACCTCAAAAGGATACTGCTTGTCGACTCGCTGGCCGCGGTCGGCGGCGGAGCGACCGGCGCAAGCTCCGTGACGAGCTACATAGAGAGCGGGGCCGGCGTCGCCGAGGGAGGCCGGACTGGTCTAGTGAGCGTGGTGGTAGGTCTGCTCTTCCTGCTCGCGCTGCCGTTCTCGCCCCTCGTCTCGGTCTTCGGCGGCTCGATACCCGTCCCTGGCCCGCAGGGAGAGGGTCAGATCTTCGTCTCTCCGGTGACGGCCCCGGCATTGATAGTCGTCGGTTTCCTGATGATGACCGCCGTCCGCTTCATCCCGTGGGAGGACTTCGACGAGGCGATACCCGCCTTCCTCACCATCCTGACGCTGCCGCTGACCTTCAACATCTCCTACGGCATCGCGTTCGGTTTCATCTCCTACGTGCTGATCAAGCTTTCCAAGGGTAAGCCGGGCGAGGTGCACCCGCTGCACTATGTCGTCGCTGTGCTCTTCGCGCTGACCTTCGTCTGGCCCGCCCTACAGGACATGCTCTCGTAGGAGAACCCCCGACAGATGCGCGGTGTTTATGGCCGCTCCGGCAGGGGTAGAATCGGCGATAGTAGCGCGGAGCACGCCGACTCTGTTATATATTCCACCAGGTGTCGTCCGACACAGGCGCGGTGGAGGTGGGGAGGTGAAAAGCCATAAGCATCGGGGCCATTGTGGTGTGGATAGTGGTCGGGCTCATAGCGGGCATCCTGGCGAAGTGGGTTATGCCAGGACCAGACCCGGGGGGTGTCGTGGTCACGGCCCTAATCGGGATAGTGGGCGCCCTTATCGGCGGATGGGTGCTCGGATGGCTCGGCTTCGGCGGGAGCGCGGGGAGCTTCAGCCTCGAGTCCATACTGACGGCCACGTTGGGCGCCATCATCCTGCTCGCCATCCACCGGCTGCTCACGCGCCGGACGGTATAAAGCACGCAGCACGAAAGGAGAAGGACACGTGACCGACCAGAGCAGTAGCAGCAGCCCGCTACAGACCGAGCGCGGCAGCACCAGCATCTCGGACAGCGTGGTATCGAAGGTAGCCGGGATCGCTTCCCAGGAGGTGGAAGGCATCAGGATGGGAAGCGGCGCCTCGCAGGCCGTGGGCGGCATCCTGGGCTCCATAACCGGCGGCGGGAGCCAGACGCAGGGCGTCTCCGTCGAGGTCGGCCAGGAGGAGGCGGCCATCGACCTGACGCTCACGGCCGAGTACGGCAAGTCCATCCCTCAGCTCGCCGAGGCCGTCAGGCGCAACGTGATCAACCGTGTAGAGAGCCTCATCGGCCTGCGGGTGACAGAGGTGAACATAACGGTTGCCAACGTGTTCTTCCCGCAGCAGGAGCAGGAGCAGCAGCGCCAGCGCGAGCTCGAGCAGCAGCAGCGGGAGCAGGAGGCGCAGCAACAGCAGCGGGTCCAGTAAGGCCGTGCCCGCTCGAAGGACAGGCTGATCTTGGCTGAAGAACTGGAACTGGCAAGGGCCGCCGCCCAGGCGGCCCTCGCCACAGACGGGGTGTATTCCATGGGGCGCGGGCGCTATGTGGAGGCTGCGACCTACGAGGGCAACGAGAAGGTCTCCGGGGTGGTCGTCAAGCCCGATGAGGTCGAGATCCACATCGTGGCCCGCTACCCGCTGCCCAGCCCCATACCAGAGATATCCCGCAGCATCATCGAGCGCGTGGCCCCCCGGGCCGGCGACCGGAGGATAGTCGTGGTGGTCGATGACCTCGAGGTGGTGGCCTCATGATGAGGGTCTTCAACAGGATAGTTATGATACTGCTCTTCGCTGGCCTCTTCGTGCTGGGCGTCTACACGGTTGTCTACAGCTTCGACCTCTTCGGCTACAGGCTGGAAGACCTGCCCCGGGCTCTGGGGCTCTCCGGCTTCTACCGCGGCCTGGAGACCTTCGTGAGCAACGTCGAGAACGGCAGCCTGTCGGTGCTGACGGTGATCTTGCTCGTCGCCATCGCCGTACTCGGCCTGATCCTGCTGATAGCGGAGCTGAAGCCGTCGGCGCCGCGGCGGGTGCGGATGAGCAGCGGCACCTACGTCACCCGCGGCGCGGTCGCGGACGAGGTCGTCGCGGCGGCGGAGCGGACCCCTGGCGTGCTCGGGAGCTCGGCGCGCGTGAAGGCGAGGAGGAGGCCGGGGGCCCAGGTCGACCTCGAGGCCAGGGTGAGGCGCGGGGACGATACCAGCGCCATACAGTCAGAGCTGCGCCGCACGGTGCGCGAGAGGCTCGGCAAGCGGGGGGTGCCGGTGAGCAAGCTCAACCTCAAGCTCATCGAAACAGACCCGCGACGGACCAGGACGAGGGTGCAATGAACGCTTTCAACCGAATCGTAATGCTGATCATCGCCCTGCTGCTCATAGCCGTCCCTGTGTTGCTGTTGCTCGTGGCGTTCGGCGTAGTCTCGGAAGACCTGATCGACGCCTATACCGGCTACCGGAGCGCTGTAGAGTCCCTCGGCAACCTCTCGCTCTCCGACATCACAGGCACCGTGCGCGTCGTGATCGCGATAGTCGGCCTGCTCGTGGCGCTCATAGCCCTGCTGCTTCTGCTCCGGGAGTTGACCTTCGGCCGGAGGGTGGCGAGGAGCACGGTCATGGAGGACGCTCCCGGCAAGGAGACCGTGATCACGGCCGGCGCGGTGAAGGCGCTCGCCGAGGGCGCCGCCCGCGAGGTGGGTGCCGAGTCACCCTCCGTCTCGCTCACCTCCAAAGATAGGAGATACCTCGTCTCGGTCGGCAAAAGGGTGCCGCCGTCAGGCAACTACACCGAGCTGGCCACGCGCACCAGGGAGAACGTCAGGAAAGTGCTCGGAGAGCAAGGCGTCCCCGTCGAAGACGTGGAAGTTACGGTACAAGGAACCGCCTCTCAGAGAAAGGAAGTGTAGATGGCCACCTGGACCAACAAGCAGTGGGGGGCCCTTATCGCGGGGCTTGTAGTCTTCCTGATCGCCCTCGTGGGCGTCGGCGAAGCGGCCCTCGTCGTGGTCTTCGCCATCATAGGCTACTTTATCGGCAAGTACCTGGACGGGGAGATAGACGCCGAAGACATTCGCGCCCGAGCACAGGGCAGGAGGTAGGGCGAACCCCTGGACAAACCACCCGAGGCGCGTTAGCTTTCCACGGTGTGAAGCTAGGGAGGGTAAAGAGCTCGCAAGACTCGGCCGAGGCTACCAGACACAAACGGCGCCGCGACCTCTGGTTAGTGGGCGCCCTCGTCTTGATCTCCCTGTTTGCCTTGGGATACTTCTACGTGGAGGCAAAGCAAGCCGCTATCCGTTCGGTTATCCGACCTTTCACGCTTTCGGAGAGGCCGCCTCACCCACAGAACGTCAAAGCGCCAGCCACAGGCGGCGAGGAAAAGAGCGACGAGAGCGCCAAGGAGACCAACGTCTACGCCGAGGCGACCTCCACTAAAGCAAGCGAGCAGCTGACCGGCGTGCCCGAAAGGGTCTACGTCCCGAACGTCGCCGACGCCACAGTGGACGTCATAGACCCCAAGTCCTTCCAGGTCGTGGATCACTACGCCGTAGGTGAGATCCCTCACCACGTAACTCCCTCCTGGGACATGAAGAAGCTCTACGTCAACAACGAAGCGTCGAGCTCCCTGACTGTGATCGACCCCAAGAGTGGCAAGCCGACCGACATCATCCCCGTTCCGTACCCCTACAATCTCTACTTCACCCCGGACGGGAAGAAAGCGATCGTGGTCGTCGAGCGTCTTCAGATGCTAGAGTTCCGCGATCCCGATACGTGGAAACCCTTGGGCAGCGTATATATCCCTTCCCCTGGCGTGGACCACATGGACTTCTCCGCCGACGGCAGCTACCTGCTGGCCAGCAGCGAATGGGGTGGGGTGGTGACGAAGGTGGACACCAGGGAGATGAAGATCACGGGTCAGGTCGAGGTCGGCGGAAACCCGGTCGACGTAAAGCTCTCACCCGACGGATCGGTATTCTACGTCGCCAACCAGGGGAGGGCCGTCGGCGGCGTGCAAGTCATCGATCCCAAGACGATGAAGGTGGTCAAGTTCATCCCAACGGGTAGAGGGGCGCACGGCCTGTATCCCTCCAGGGACGCCAAGTCGCTGTACGTCACCAACCGCCGTGAGGGAACTATCTCGGTCATAGACTTCGCGACCCGCAAGGTAACGGACACCTGGGAGGTCGGCGGCAGCCCTGACATGCTCCAGCTCTCGCCCGATGGCACCCAGCTCTGGTACGCCGACCGTTACGACGGAACGGTATCCGTGGTCGACACCCACAGCGGGAAGCTGCTGCACAGAATCGTGGTCGGCTACTACCCGCACGGCATAACTTACTTCCCGAACGTCGGGCGCTTCAGCCTCGGGCACAACGGCGTCTACCGCTGATCTATCATTCCCAGACGGTACGGCTAGACCGTGGGAGCGTAGGCGGGTATCCTGCGAGGGTTATGTTGGGCGAGGACGAGATTCGCGGGCAGCTACACGCCTGGCGAGAGACGCCGGAGACGGTCGCCATCTTCACCGACATCGATGGCACGCTCGCCCCGATAGTGCCGACGCCTGACATGTCCGAGGTATCAGCCGAGCTTAAGGAGCTGCTCGGGCAGTTGAGCGAGAAGTATCTCCTGGTAGCGGGCATAAGCGGCCGGAAGACGGAGGATGCCTTGGATCTCGTCGGGCTCGCCGACGTCGTCTACTTCGGCAACCACGGCTTCGAGATCCTGCGCGACGGCGAGGTGGAGGTTACGCCCGAGGCCCTGCCGTACCTGGAGAAGGTGCAGGAGCTTGAAGCGAGGGCGAGGGAGGAGCTCGGTCCTCTGGGCGCGTTCGTGGAGGAGAAGGGCATCACCGCCTCCGTCCACTACCGGAACGCGCCGCCCGGTGTCGGCGAGCGCTCCGTGGAGTTCGTGAAGCGCGAGGGCGAGCGGCTGGGGTTGAGGATCACGGTCGGGCGCGGGGTCGTCGAGGCGCGGCCTCCCGTCCGGGCGAACAAGGGCACGGCCGTCCGTACCCTGGTCGAGGAGTACAGCCCCGAGAGGGCCATGTTCATCGGCGACGACACTACCGACCTCGACGCCTTCAGAGAGCTGGTGGCGCTGCGCGAGGAAGGGACCTTGAAGGAGATCCTGCGCGTCGGCGTCGCGAGCGAAGAGGGGCCCCCTGAGATCACCGACGAGGCCGACATCGTCGTGGACGGCGTCGATGGCGTCAGTGAGGTGCTGCGAGCTTTACTGCGCGAAGGTTAGCCTCTGTTCTCAGCCCGAGCGAGGCCGCCAAAGGAAGCTACTCTCATGAAATCGCTACAGCCCTCACGAGGTCTGCCACAGGGCTCCCTATCGTTGCCGCTCCCGGTAAGCTTCTATGTCTTTCATCTGCGCCTCGACCCAGTCTTCTATGGTGTTGGACACGACGGTCTCGCGCAGCGCCTCTGCCCTGCGACGGCGCTCCCCTTCCGGCATGGTGAGGGCCTCGTAGATGGCTTCGGCCTGCTCATCGAGGTCGAAGGGGTTTACGGTGAGGGCGTGCACCCCCAGCTCCTCGTGGGCCCCTGCGTTCTCGGAGAGGATCAGGACGCCATTCTTCTCGTTGACGACAGCCGACTCCTTGGCGACGAGGTTCATGCCGTCGCGCACCGCGTTGACGAGCAGGACGTCGAAGTTCTTGTAGGCGGCGACGGAGCGGGGGAAGTTGTCCTCCATATAGAGCTCTATAGGTCTCCAGGAGTCGGTGCCGTGCTCCTCGTTGACCTCCTCCGCCGTTCTCCCCACAGCCTCCATGTAGGCTGCGTACTGAGGGACGTCGCTGCGCGAGGGCTGGAGCTGGGCGAGGAAGGTGACCTCTCCGGCCATCTCCGGGTGGCGTTCTAGCATCCGGCTGTAGGCCGCGAAGCCGCGAACTATGTTCTTTGAGAGGTCTGTTCGGTCCACCCGCAACAGGAGCTTGCCCGGCAGGTCCTTGACGAACTCCTCCTGCTCGAGCACGGCATCGCTCTCGGCCAGCTCCTCGAACTCGGCGGGGTCTATGGAGATAGGGTAGTAGCGCACCCACACCTCGCGGCCGTCGCGATAGATGATCCTCTTCTCCGCGTCGTACTCGACACCGAGGACCTGAGACGCCGTCTCCAGAAAGCTGCGGGCGTAGCCTCTCGTGTGGAAGGCAACCACGTCCGCCGAGAGGAGGCTCTCCAGGATGCCCTCACTCACGTAACCGGGCAGGACGCGCCACAGATCCGGCGCCGGCCAGGGGATGTGAACGAAGAGCGAGATGAAGGCCGCCTCGCCGAGCCTCTCCCGCAGGAGTAGCGGGGTCATGTAGAGCTGATAGTCGTGGAGGAGTATGATCGGCGCCTCCTCGCCCTCGACGGTGCGGGCCACCGCCTCGGCGAAGTTGCGGTTGATGGCGACGTAACCATCCTCCCAGGCCCTCCTCGTATCCTCGCCGTGGTTGGGCGAATAGGGGAGGTCGTAGAGGCCGTGCTGGACGAACCAGAGGAGCGGGTTGGCGAGATGGTTGTACATAAGGTCGTAGGCCTTTTCATCGTGCTCGACGAAGGCGACGCGCAGGTCCTCGACCTCATAGGGTACGGGCCCCTCCCTGGAGACGCGCACGTCCTCCTCGCTCTGGGCGGAGGCGATCCAGACAGTATCATCGCTCCGGCGCGAGACCGCGTTCAGGGCTGTGACCAGGCCCCCGGCCCCCCTCGAGTAGGTCCTCTCGCCAGCCTCGGAGCGTGAGAATGTCACAGGGCCCCGGTTGGACACGATCACGGTACGTTCGCCCGACGCCACGCTTGTGTCCCCCTCCCGCGTTAGCGGCGTTGACTGTCGAGTAGTTTAGCGTAAAGCCTGAGGTTGTCTCGCATCTGGCGCGGGGTCAGGTAGTGCTCGCGCACGTGCTCCTTGCCGCGGCGTCCCATCTCGCGGGCGAACCCCGGGTCATTGAGGATCTTTACGCAGGCGGAGGCGGCCTCGGGGATGGTGTCCACGAGGATGCCGCCGCCAGGGGCGATCTGTATCGGGATGCCGCCCACCCTGCTCGCGACCACGGGCCTCGCCTTCCACAGCGCTTCGGAGACTACGAGCCCGAAGCCCTCGCGGATGGACTTCTGGATCACCACGTCCGCTATTGACTGGAACGCGTTGACCTCGATGGCGCCGACGTTCGTGAGGTTGGAGAAGAGGAAGATGTCCTGGTCGCCAGAGGCGTAGTTGACTGTCTTGTACCAGTAGTCCCAGCCCTCGGGGTCGTCGTGGGCCATCGAGCCGATCAGGACGAGCTGCACCTCGGGCACCTCCTCCTTGACTAACCTGTAAACGTCTATGACGCCTAGCGGGTCCTTCCAGGGATCGAAGCGCGAGACCTGCAAGATGTACGGCCTCTCGGTGTCCACCCCGAACTGGTTGGCGATGTAGCGGGCGTCCTCGGGCGCGAGCGCCATGTTCTTTGGACTAAGCGGGTCTATAGACGGCGGGATCATCGTGAGTCCCGGCAACTCGACACCGGGGGGCGTGTATTCCTTGAGGGTGTAGACCTGGGCGTCGTACTCCATTATATAGGGCAGGAGGTAATCGAGGACCTGCTTGTTGGGCGTCGAGGTGTCTATGTGGCAGCGCCAGATCCACCTGGTCATCTCCGAGAGTCCGCCCGTGAAATGCCTCAAGAGCGCGGGCTGGGGGTCGTGGACGTGCACGATATCCCACTCCTCCCCTGACTCCATGAGCGCTGCCGCAGACTGGCGATTGTACTCTTCGTAGATCGCGCGGGCCTCCACTGTCAGCTCGTAGTCGGCGCCCTGCAGGGCGTTGTGGAAGCTCTTGGTGACGTTGAAGAACGGCTCGGCCCCGAACATGACGCCCCAGTCGGTCTCGAGGCCGACGTCGCGCAAGAGTGGCACCAGCGTGTAGAGAATCTCCGCTACCCCGCCGCCGAAGCTCGTCGCGTTGACGTGCAGGACACGCGCGCCCTTCAAGCGGTCGGAGAGATCCACCACCTCGTCGTAGAGCTCACGACGGATGATGCTGCGGTAATCGGCGAGAGATTTGTGGCCGGGGTTTACGCGTTGCAGCACGGTTCGCTCACAAGTCCCCTCTCATGCGCTCGGGCAACGACTCGGTTACATCGAGACGGTTAACTGTATATTAACGCGCGCTGCGGATTCAACAGGTCCGCGGCCCCAATCTCCCGGGGAGGCCTCCTTTTTTAGGCTCGGGCGGCATTTACAGGGGGGTTGCGCGTCTGATCATCTTCAGCCGCGTCCCACCGCCCTGTGTCGAGTCGAGCACCAGCTCGTCTACCAGGTCGCGGATGACGGCGAGGCCGAACCCTCCCTGCCCGTCGGGCACCCGCGTCAGGTCCGCGACGTTGAACCCGCCACCGGTATCTATGACGGTTATCTCGACGGCCTGCTCCAGCACCCTGTACTCGATCTCGTAGCTCTCGACCGCCGCATGCCGGATAACGTTGGTCGCGGCCTCCGTGACGGCCAGCTTGAGGTCGTAGACGTCCTCCGGCCCGAATCCTGCGAGCCGTCCGACCTGGGCCACCACGAGGCGGGCGAGCAACACGTACCCCGGGCTGCTGGGGAGCGTGAGCGAGATCGGGTCGGAGACCCTGAACCTTTCCCCTTTGTTTACCTCCGCGGTTTCGCGCTCCATCAGACCTCTCGACCATCCGGGTCCTCCGGCGGGATCTCCGCGGAGGGTTCACCCGAAGCCTCTCCAACTTCGAGGTCATCTTACCCAGTTGTATTCGACGCTAACCCCCGGCCGGATCGGGCCGTCGAAGGCGCGAGACGACGGATCGGATTCCTAGGAGCGCTCTTCCCCGCGCTGTACCTCTTCTGCGGGCACCTGCACGTCACCGACGGCCTCCTCGTAGAGACGCTCGGCCTCCAGCTGCTCCTGCTGCTTACTCGCCGCATGATCGCCGTGAGAGCCGTCGGGACTGACCAGGTAAGGGCGGAGGAGGTCTATGGGGATGGGCAGGATGATGGTGGAGTTCTGCTCGCTTGCGATCTCGCTCATCGTCTGGAAGAGCCTCAGCTGCAGCGCCTGCGGGCTCTCCAGCCTGTCCGCGGCCTGCCTGAGGCGCTGGGAGGCCTGGTACTCTCCCTCAGCCGCTATGATCTTGGCGCGCCTCTCGCGTTCGCTCTCGGCCTGGCGGGCCATCGCCCGCTGCATCTGAGAAGGGATCTCGACGTCCTTGACCTCAACCACGCTGACCTTCACACCCCACGGGTCGGTCTGCTCGTCGATGATCCTCTGGAGCTCCTCGTTTATCTCCTCGCGGTTGATGAGCAGGTTGTCGAGGTCCTTCTGTCCAAGCACGCTGCGTAAGGTAGTCTGGGCGATCTGGCTGGTGGCGAGCACGTGGTTC
>JBJMIY010000304.1:0-11146 GCA_045806605.1 Rubrobacteraceae bacterium | reverse complement strand
GGCCTTCCAGGTCTTGCTTCCCATGGCCGGAGCCACTGACCCGGCGGCCTACGACTTGCGCCCCGAGGCTGTGGCCCGGACCGGCGCCCGCATCCTGCGCCTCATGGCGAGCGCCGTTGCCGGGGAGGGGGAATCGAGTCTCGCGGAGATGCTAGGACGCGGCTGGTGTCCGCGGGAACCCGGGGCGGCCGCGCTGCTCGGGGCGGCTCTGATCCTCTGCGCCGACCACGAGCTGCCCGTCTCGACCTTCGCCGCGCGGTGCGTGGCATCGTCCGAGGCCACGCCGTACGCCGTGACAGCGGCGGGGTTGGCGGCGCTGGGGGGTATCAGGCACGGAGGCCAGACAGAGCTCGTCGAGGCCTTTCTAGGGGAGGTCGAGGCCGCCGGCGCGGCGCGGGCGGCGATCTCCGGCCGCCTGAGGCGTGGCGAGGGGATCCCTGGTTTCGGCCATTCCCTCTACCCGAGTGGCGATCCGCGCGGCGCCGAGCTGCTGCGCGCCACGGCAGCGGCGTACTCGACCTCACCAGCCGTCGCGCTCTCCACGGAGGTCGCCGGCGAGGTCCTCGAGCTCATCGGCGAGCGGCCAACCGTGGACTTCGGGCTCGTGACGCTCGCGCGGACGCTGGGGCTGCCCGCGGGCGGGGCGGTCACACTCTTCGCGCTGGGCAGAACCATAGGCTGGATCGGGCACGCCATAGAGCAGTACGAAAGCGGCTCGCTCATACGCCCCAGGGCTCGCTACGTTGGCAGGTAAGCACGCTACGCCCTTACGGGCTTCGCTTGTCAGCACGTCCCCTGGAACAGGGGACTTGTCAGCACGCTCGGGCCCAGGGCCCTCGCTTGTCAGCATTTCAGCTTCTCTCAGCCCAGAGAGAAGCTGAGAAGCCGCCTGGCGAAGCCAGGTGGCGTGCTGAGAGCGAGGCCCTAAAAGGGCCGAAGCGTGTGACAAGCGGAGGCGAAGCCGGAGCGTGCTGACTAAATCGGTACCTCGATGACGCCGAGACCATCGAGGATGATGAGAGAGGTTGCGAAGGAGTTGAACATCGCGTGGGCGACTAACGGTGGGAGCAGGCTGCTGGTCCGCTCGAATAACGCGCAAAGGACGACCGCCAGGATGAAGAGCGCCGGCAGCAAGACCGGCTCGAGGTGCAGCAAGGAGAAGAGGGCGGATGAGGCGAGCGCGGCGAGGATAAAGGACGCCCTCCTCGCTGTTCGCGGAGAGGGTTCGGGACCGCCCAGGCTGGTCGAGAAGTAGAGGCCGAGCCGGAAAAGGCCGTTGTAAACGGCGCCGCGGAAGACCAGCTCCTCGACGGCGGGGCCGAAGATCACGACCACGAAGAAGATCGCCGGGACGGCGGCGCCGGGATTCTCCTCGACCCAGCGCACCAGCGCCCGCATGAGAGGACCCTGGACCGTGCTCTCGGTCGAGTACCCGAGGCGGTCGACGATGAAGGCGCTCGCTGCGTTTATGGGGAAGCTGACGATCACGGCGCCCACCCCGATCGCCACCCCGACGCCCGTACCAGAGAGGACTCCGGCTCTCGGCCACCGGAACCCCAGAGGAGCCAGCGAGTAGCCGGTCTTCGACCCCAGGGCGCGCGCCACGAGTACCCCGGCCCAGAAAAGGCCCACCGTCAGCACGGCGAGCGCCGTATCGAGGAGGATCACCGAGAGGAGCGCCTGTTGGGCGGCGTTAATCTCTGCTCGTTCCGAGGTAGGTTCTACTCGGAGACCATCCGCTGGCTGCCTCCTCGAGAAGGCGGGCCTTGATAGAGCCCGGGAGTAGATCTATCCCTCTCAGCTCGTCCTCGCCCACCCAGCGCAGCTCCCTCAACGTCGGCTCCGAGCCCGGCGCGACCTCCGGGTCGGTCCCGAGCACGGCCTCCCCGTAGCCTTCCGGCGCCATACGCACGGTTATGTCCACAGTGTGGCGTCCGTCTCTCAGGAACTCGCTCACGTACAGCAGGCCGGAGAATCGCGCCGAGAGCCCGGTCTCCTCGGAGACCTCACGTTCGGCGCACTCGGGGATGGTCTCACCAGGCTCGAGCCTGCCGCCGGGCAACACCCAGTACGGGTCCAGGTCCGGCTTCTGGTGGCGCACCAGCAGCAGCACGCGATCGCGCGCCACGACGGCCGCCACCCGGATGCCGAAGTCCACGCTCGAAGAGGTGCGATCCTTGCCCATGCCCGGTGAGTATACCTTTCGAGGCACGCTACGAACGATGCGGGGCGCCAGGCCCGTGGCTGTAACGGTCGGGCTAGGGCGTATCTCCCCTGGTGCCGACCTGGCTGCCGACCCAGACGTAGCCGTCTGACCACACCTCGCGCTTCCAGATGGGCACTACCTGCTTGATCCTCTCGATCGCGTACCGGCTGGCCTCGAAGGCCTCTCCGCGTCGTGGAGAGGCGACGACTATCGCCACGCTAGCCTCGCCGGGCCCCACCCGTCCGATCCGGTGGACGATGGAGACCTCCCGCACATCCCAGCGCTCCTCTATCTCCCCCCCGATCTCCTCCAGCTTCCTGTCGGCCATCGGGCGGTACGCCTCGTACTCCAGGTACTTGACCGACGCTCCCCCTGACTCATCTATCCTAGTTGTCCCTACGAAGGTGGAGATCGCGCCGCAGTCCGGCCTCTGGGCGGCGGAGATAAGCGCCCCGACGTCTATCTGCTCATCGATTATGGCGAACAATCCTAGCCCCCGGAGACCGGCGGCAGAACGGCAACCTCGTCGCCCGGGGCAACGCGGGCGTCCCCCCTGGCATACTCGCCGTTGACCGCGAAGGCTAGAGTGTCGCGCATGGGGGAGAGGCCTGGGTATCGTTCCGCCAGGAGCGGCCACAGCTCGTCGAGCGTGATACCCCCTGCGGAGACCACCGTCTCGCGGGTGCCGGCGCGGTCCGCGGCCGCCCCGAAGAGCAGTACTTTTATCCCGTCCACCGCTATCCGCCTGGCTCGGGGACGTAGTCAGGTCCGGCCACGACCTTGAGGGCATGGGGTATGACCTCGAACTCGACCGGCTCGTCGCCGATGACCTCCCCGTCTGCGGTGAACTCGAGCCCGCCGGGCCGGGTCTCGACTCGGATCTTCTTCGCCCTGGCGTAGAAAACGCCCTCGGTGCCGAGGTAGTCGGACTTCGCCAGCGCCGCGGGTGCGAGCGCGAGCACCTCCTTGAGCCCGACCTGCGAGATTACTACGAGATCCAGTAGCCCGTCCTCAGGGTTGGCCCTCGGGGCCGCGAGCCAGCCTCCGCCCGCGTAACGGCAGTTGCCCACCGCTACGTTGACCGCGCGGATGGTGTATTCCACGTCGTCGAGGACCACCCGCACGTCGCGTACTTCGAAGTCGCGGGCTTTCTCGAGCGATGCGCGGAGGTACGCGAGCTTGCCCCACCGGCCCTTCAGCTCCTCGTCGGCCAGGCTCGAGGTCTCGGCCCCGAACCCCCCTGTCGCCACGTTGATGAAGTACCGTTCCTCCACGCCCTCGGAGCGTACCCTCGCAACGTCGAGGACTCTGACCCGGTTCTCCCTTATGACCTTCTCTGCGTCCTCGATCCTTGCCGGGATGGCTAGCGTGGCGGCCAGGTCGTTGCCGGTGCCCATGGGCAGGACGGCAAGGGTTACGCCTTCTGGGAAACCGGCCTTGCCCAGGCCGTTTACGGCCTCGTTCACGGTGCCGTCGCCACCGACGACGATGAGCAGACCCTCGCCCCATTCGCTCGCGGCCTCGCGTGCGTCGCCCGAGCCCTCCGTGTCGATCCACTCGATGTCGAGATCCCCCAACGCGTCGCGCACGGCACCGGAGTCGCACCCTCCGCCGGAGGCAGGGTTGCAGATCACACGCGCCCTCGTCTTCGAGCTTTCCATGGGACTAATAGCCCTTCGTCGCCTCCACGCCCTCGGAGTTTACCCGGAGGCAACCGTCAATATAGCAGCAGGAACTCCCCTAGGAGGCGCGAAGACCGAAATCGTCGGCGGGGGATAGGCGTGAGAGGACCTCGACCGGCAGCCACACCTCGCGCCGGGACTCGCCGTCGAGCTTGATGGCGGCGTTCTCGCCGTCCTCGGAGATGTAGCGGACCTCGCCTGTGCCTACAGGGGTCTGGATCTTCTCCCCGACCGCCAGCTCCCACAGGAACGCCTCCCGCAGGGCCGCGACGTAGGCGAGCGCCAGCGAACGCCCCAGGTGGGCGCCCTCGTCACGCCGGTCAGCCACCAGGATGCCCGCTATGCGGTAGAGGTTCGCCCTGCTGACCTGCGAGATCAGACACGCCCGAATGGTCTGCCGTACAAGCTCCCGCTCGAACTCGGAGTACTCCTCGCCACTCCTCGCCAGGATGTCCATCACCCTCGGAAAGGCCCGCCTCAATCCCTCTTCGACCGTCAACCCGTTGATGCCACGCTTGTAAACGTGCGGATCCAGCCGCTCTTCCTCCCGCCGCCGCGGGACGCTCAACCAACCCTGTCTTGTGTTTCTCGTCTCTGTCATGGGTACATTATACCTCACTGAAGCTGGTGAGACAACGACGAATCCCCTGGAAATAGCGTATTTCAGGCTTCACGCATCAGCCTACGACTTTTTGCTAATAGCCGATCGCCGGGGTCTGCACCGGGGTCTTTACCTGAAGCCAATAACATGAAGTCTGATGCCTACCTTGCGTTAAACTGGAAGCGAAGCGACGGGCAGGAGGCGCAGGTGAACTCTGAGGAGTTTCTAGAGCGATTAAAGCGTGAGGTGATCGGGCACCCCGCGCTGAGGCACCCGTTCCTGGAGCGGTTCGGGGATGGCGAGGCTGACGAGGAAGGTGTGAGGACCTTTGGGATCCAGTACTACCGGCACGTGCGGGTGAGCCGGCTGTATATTGCGGCCCTGATCTCCGGCTGCCGCGAGGACGAGGGGTTGCAGCTTGCGCTGGCCGGCATCCTCTTCGACGAGTACGGGCACCTGAGACCCGAAGAGACGCACCCGGCGCTGTACCGGCGCTTCTTGAGGGCGTTGGGGATAGGGGAGGAAGAGTGGGAGGCTCCGCGGACGCTGCCGGAGATCGAGCTGTACATAGACGCCCACTACGCGCTCTGCCGCCACCCTGACGTGCGGCTTGGCCTTGGGGCTCTGGGGCCTGCGAGCGAGTGGCCCGTGCCACCGATCTACGTCCGGCTCACCGAGGGCTTGAAGAAATCTGCGGGATTACCTGACGAGGCGCTCGAGATCTTCATCAGCCACGTAACGATGGACGTCGAGCACGCCCACATCATGATGGAGGCCGTCGCCCCTTATGCAGGGGGCGAAGAAGGCCAGAGGAGGGTGCGGGAAGGGGCGATGCGCTCGCTCGACGCCCGCTCGGTGATGCTCGACGGCCTCTACAGAGCGGTCTTCAGGGAGCCGGTTCCGCTGCTCGACGCTCGACCCGCGTCGCCGGGGACCGGGGTGACACTCGATAGAGGCTGAACCCGGCCATGACGAAGTGGTACAGGGAGGACCTCGCCTACATCCACGACGTTGGCCATGCCGACTTCGCGCTGGAGTCAGCGCCGGGGATACTCGAGATCCTGGCCCGGAACGGGATACACGATGGCCTGGTCGTGGATCTGGGTTGCGGCAGCGGGTTGTGGGCGCGGGAGCTTGTGGACGCCGGTTACCGCGTCCTCGGCATCGACATCTCGGAGGCCATGATCGAGCTCTCGAGAGCGAAGGTGCCCGAGGCCGAGTTCCGGATGGGATCCCTGTTCGACACCGACATCCCGCCGTGCAGCGCCGTCACGGCGATCAGCGAGGTCCTCAACTACCTTTTCGACGAGGATGCCGGCGGACTGGCGCCGCTCTTCCGGCGCGTCTTCGAGGCGATGGTCGCCGGCGGCGTCTTCGTCTTCGATGTACTCGGTCCCGGGCAGGTGCCGCCCGGCGCCACGGCGCAGATCTTCCGCGTTGGGGAGGATTGGGCGGTGTTCGCAGAGAGGGAGGAGAACGCGGAGAAGGAGACGATGGAGCGCCGGATCGTCGGCTTCAGGAAGGTCGGCGATCACTACAGGCGGACAGACGAGGTCCACCGCGTGCGGTTGTACGAGCCGTCGGAGCTTTCCTCCGAGCTCCGGCGGGCAGGCTTCGAGGTACGAACGATGGGTGCCTACGGCGATTATGCCCTGGGAGAGGGCCACGCGGCGTTCGAGGCGCGCAAGCCGGCGTAGACCGCCGGTGGGAACGAAGGTCTTCGGACAGGGTATAAAGACATCATGCCCGAGCTGCCCGAGGTCGAGACCATCAAGGAGGACCTGCGCGAGCTCGTCGTGGGCTCGACCATAGAGAGAGCAGAGGTGCTCGACCCCGCGCTCGTAGAGCAGCCTTCGACCGGGGAGTTCGCCCGCCGGCTCGGAGGTGTTCGGATAACGGGCGTGCGAAGGCGGGCCAAGCACCTCATCGTCGAGCTGGATTCCGGGGACGCGCTGGTCTTCCAGCTCAAGATCGGGGGCCAATTGTTGCTCGTCCCGCCTGTGGAGGAGCCGCGGACGGCGCTCATGCTCGTCCTCCATCTGGACGGCGGCCGGAGGCTGTTCTTGCGGGACCAGACGGGCTTCTCCAGGGCGAGGGTGCTCGATGAGGAGGAGCTCGAGGCGCGGCTCTCGCCCCTGGGGCCCGAGCCGCTGGAGGAGGGATTCGCTGTAGAATATCTGCGTGAGACGCTCGGGAGCAGGAGGGCCCAGATAAAGCCTCTGGTCCTTGACCAGAAGGTCCTCTCCGGCGTGGGCAACATCTACGCGGACGAGATCCTCTTCGACGCGAGGTTGCATCCCCGCCGCAAGGCGAACACGATCTCGGACGCGGAGTGGCGGGCGCTCTACGAGGCGATCCGCAAGAACCTCGCCGCCGGGGTCGCGCACAGGGGAACGACGGTGCGGTTGTACCGCGACGTGCTGGACCGCCCTGGCGAGCACCAGAACTACCTGCGGGTGTTCGAGAAGCACGGCGAGCCGTGCCCGGAAGGGTGCGGGGGCGAGGTGGTGCGGGAGAAGGTCGGCGGCAGGCCGACGCACTTCTGCCCGGAGTGCCAGAGGTTGAGTGGTGGGGAGGAAGAGCAGCGATTAACATTCGCGTAACTGCGGTATAGGTGGGGAGAAGGCGATAATGAAAGGGGTTTCCGGGTGGCGGAGAAGTTCGATCTCGTGGTAATCGGTGGCGGAAACGGGGGTTATATACCTGCCATAAGGGCGAGCCAGCTCGGCATGAGCGTGGCGCTCATAGAGAAGAGGGAGGGCGGGCACCTCGGCGGGACGTGCCTGAACGTCGGCTGCATCCCGACCAAGGCGCTCCTCCAGAGTGCGGCCATACTCCACGACGCCAGGAACGGCGAGGAGTTCGGGGTAAAGGTTGGCGACGTCGAGTTCGACTACTCGCAGGCCGCCAAGCGTCGCGACCAGGTCGTGGGCCAGCTCCGCAAAGGTGTCCAGGGCCTGATGAAGAAGAACAAGATCACCGTCTACAACGGCGTCGGCTCCTTCATTGAGCCGAAGAAGATAAAGGTCGAAGGCAACGACGGCGAGACCGAGGAACTCGAGGCCAACTTCGTCCTGATCTCCACGGGATCCGCCATAAGCAGCTTGCCTGGCCTCGAGTTCGACCACGAAAAGGTCATCTCTAGCGACGATATCGCGACGAGCAACGATGACTACCCCGAGTCCATCATCATCCTCGGGAGCGGCGCAGTCGGCGTCGAGTTCGCTAGTATGTACAACGACTACGGCACCGAGGTCACGATAGTCGAGATCCTCGACCGCATCGTGCCCCTAGAGGATCCGGAGATCTCCGAAGCCCTCAAGAAGGAGTTCGAGAACCGCGGCATGAGGGTCCTCACCTCAACCAAGGCCGACCCCGAGAGCCTGGAGAAGACCGACGCTGGCGTGCGGATAAAGGTCGAGGGCGAGGATGGCGAGGAGACGCTCGAAGCTGAAGCACTACTGGTCGCGGTGGGGCGCAAGACCGTCATCGAGGACCTCAACCTGGATGTGACCAGCGTCGAGGTCGACGACCGCGGCATCATCCAGGTGGACGAGTACGGGCGGACGGCCGAGGACGGCGTGTATGCAGCGGGGGACGTGATCGGGGGCTACTGGCTCGCGCACGCCGCGGGTCACGAGGGGATCATAGCCGTCGAGCACATGGCGGGCGAGAACCCGATGCCCATGGACCAGAATCTGGTCCCGCGCGTCACCTTCTGCAGGCCCGAGGTCGCCTCCTTCGGGCTCACCAGGGCCCAGGCGGAGGAAGAGGGCTACGAGGTCAAGGAGACCAAGTTCCCCTTCAGGGCCATCGGCAAGGCGCTCATCGAGGGCGAGCCGAACGGATTCTTCAAGGTCGTGGCCGACGCCGAGACCGACCTGATCCTCGGGATGCACGCTATAGGGCCGCACGTGACGGACCTGATAACCGAGGGCGTCTTCGCCAAGCTCGTCGAGGGAACGCCGGAGGAGCTAGGGATGACGATCCATCCTCACCCCTCCCTCTCGGAGATCGTCGGCGAGGCCTCGATGGCCGTGGAAGGCCACCCGATACATTTCTAGGAGGTTTCAGGGTTTGGGGCGGCGTTGGCACCACCCGGCATCGCTATCCCGGAGCCCTACCTGAATCCTGAGTTGGAAAACACGGTACGGGTGCTCTCCGGTACGGTACCATAAGGCGCATAGTGCGAGGGAGATAGGAGAGCCGTGGCGCGCAGACAGATCAACGTCAAGATCCTGGACGACGGTACCAAGACTTTCGAGGTCCGTCATCGCTGGGAAGACAGGCCCGTCGCCCCACCCCCTGACGGGACACCGACCGAGTACCTGCCCTTCAGACAACAGAGGGGCCTTCATGGACGGCCCGAGTGGCTGAAGGCAAGAGCCCCGGTCGGGGAGGGCTACAGCGACATAAAAGAGATCATGCGCGGTCTCAACCTCCACACCGTCTGTGAGGAGGCCCGCTGCCCGAACATCGGCGAGTGCTGGAACAACAGGACCGCAACCTTCATGATCCTCGGCAACGTCTGCACCCGCTCCTGCGGCTTCTGCGCCGTTCTCACGGGCAAGCCCACGGAGCTCGACCTCGACGAACCCAGGCGCGTCGCCGACGCCGCCGGACAGATGGGCCTCAAGCACGCCGTAATAACGAGCGTGAACCGCGACGAGTTGGCCGACGGAGGCGCCGCGGTCTTCGCCGCGACCATACGCGAGATCCGGACCCACGTGCCGGGATGCGCCGTCGAGGTCCTCACCCCGGACTTCAAGGGGGACCGGGACGCCATAAAGACCGTCATCGACGCCCGTCCCGACACCTTCAACCACAACATCGAGACCGTCCCGCGCCTGTACCCGGCGGTCCGTCCTCAAGCCAAGTACCGACGCTCCCTCGAGGTGTTGCGCTACGCCAAGGAGCTCAACCCGGAAGGGCTCACCAAGAGCGGTTTCATGGTGGGGTTGGGGGAGGTGGAAGAGGAGATCCAACGCACCATGCTCGACCTGCGGGAGCACGACGTGGACATCCTGACCATCGGCCAGTACCTCCGACCCTCTGAGAACCACCTGCCGATGAGCCGCTACTACGCGCCAAAGGAGTTCGCCGCGTTCCGCAAGCTCGGCTTCGAGATGGGCTTCAAGCACGTCGAGAGCGGACCGCTCGTCCGCAGCTCCTACCACGCCCACGAGCAGACCGAGGACGCCCGGAGCGGCGCTCTGGGCGCGAGCGTCTAGAAGAGCCCGCCGTGGCGTTCGAGAAGCAGGCCCCGGCGGCTTTCATCGAGGTCCGCCGCCTGCCCGGCCTCGTACCCTACGCCGAGGCATGGGAGCTGCAGGCAGAGTTGGTGCAGCTCCGCAAGGCGGATTCGGTCCCCGACACCCTCCTGCTCCTGGAGCACCCGCCGGTCTTCACCGTGGGACGGGCGGCGAAGGATGCATCGAACCTGGGGGTGGGGGAGGGCTACCTGCGCTCGCTCGGCGCGGAGGTGTTCTGGAGCGACCGCGGAGGGGACGCTACGTTCCACGGCCCCGGACAGCTCGTCGGCTATCCCATCCTGCGGCTGCGCGACCGTGACACTCATGGGTACCTGCGCCGGCTGGAGGTGGTCATAATCCGCGCGCTCGCGGACTACGGGCTCGAAGGGTGGCACCATCCCGAATATACCGGTGTCTGGGTCGGGGAGAAGAAGATCGCCGCCATAGGCGTCAAGTTCTCCTCGGGTTGGATCACCTCTCACGGCTTCGCCCTGAACGTCTCCACCGACCTCACCTGGTTCGACCGCATTACCCCTTGCGGTATCCGCGAGTTCGGCGTGACCAGCCTGCAACGCGAGCTGGGACATCAGGTAGAGTTGGCCGAGGTCGAGCGAAGGGTAGTCGAGCACTTCCGCGAGACTTTCAGTTAGCCTGCTCCCTGAGGCTCTCCCCGCCTCGCGAAGTGGTATGCCGGGATGTTAACATTATGGTGACAGCACGACATCTGGAGGGGCTGTGCCGATCTTCGTACGATTTATGGATAGTCACCGCACCCCCGCACACGATAGGTTGCGGTCGTGTTGGTAGGCAAGTGGCGGGTGCGCGGACCGATCCTGTTCATCACTGCCTTGACGCTCGCCGTCCTCACGGTGGTCATAGTCACCGGGGCGTCGTCGGCGCAGACAAAACAGCAGACGTACGACGCCTGCCAGCCCGGCGCAGACGCCATCACCGCCTCCAGGCTGCCCGAAACGGTTAGCCTGCAGAGATGCCCTGTCGGGGAAAGGGTGATCCGGGACAATGGCGTCGGTACCGTCCTCCCGGCTCCTGGTCAAGGTGTCCTCGTGGACGCCCTGACCCTAACCGGCTCGCAGGAGCTCGCAGTTACGCGCTACAGGGATGGAACCGTCGAGCTGAACCACGTCGGGGACGAGTCGCAGAGCGAGCCGGAGATCGATACGGCGAGCAGTCCGGGCGAGTGCTCGGATGGTGCCAAGAGTGACCTGCGTTACGCGGTGAAGAAACCACAGGCAGGTGGCATCCACTGGTTCTTCAATCCCAGGACGACCCCAGACGAGCTCACACGCAAGGGCGCCCTGCGCGCCATTCGCAAGGGCACGGCAAACATTATGAACGCGAAAAATAACTGCCACCTTGGGAAGGTCATTCCCCGTGAGGTGATCTT
>JBJMIY010000303.1:0-2521 GCA_045806605.1 Rubrobacteraceae bacterium | reverse complement strand
GGGGCGCCGTCTCTGGACGGAAGTCCGGGAACGTGGAGTATCCGGTTCGCCTGCTGCGGGGGGCGAAAACCACCCTGGATGAGGGTCTCATCGGCGAGGTGGTCGGCGTTGGCTGAGGCGATGGGGGCCGGCGAGATCCGTCGCGTGGGCATCGTCGCCAACCCGCGGGTGAGCGACGGCTACGTCGAGCGGCTCGTGGCGGCGTTAAGGAAGCACGGGGTCGAGGTCTCCGAGGTCAGGAACGACGATCAGGCCGACGGCGACACGGAGATGGACCTCGTGTTCGTGCTTGGCGGCGACGGGACGATGCTGAGGGCTTTGAGGATGTACCCTGGTCGGGTCCTCCTCGGGGTCAACCTCGGCAAGGTCGGCTTCATGTCCGGGATGCTCCCGGAGGAGCTCGAGACCGGCGTCGAGAAGGCGCTCGGGGACGGTCTCGAAGTGCAGGAATACAGGATGCTCGACGTGCGGGTGGACGGCGAGGAGCCGGGTCTGGCCGCCAACGACGCCGTGCTCATAAAGAGGCGTCCCCACCAGCTCATATCGGTTGACGTCTCGATTGCCGGGGAGGAGCTCTTCGCCTTCCGCTGCGACGGCTTTATCGCGGCCACGCCCTTGGGTTCGACGGCCTATGCGCTCTCTGCGGGCGGGCCCATCATCTCGGGCGATGCCGGTTGCTACGTGCTCGTTCCCATAGCGCCGCACGCGCTCGTCAGCCGGCCGCTCGTGCTGGGGGAGGATCAGATAGCCTGGCTAAAGCTCGCTGGGCGGGAGGCGTTGCTCTCGCTCGACGGGGCGGATCCGCGGGAGATCCCCGCCGGCGGCAGCGTCGAGATCCGGCTCTCCCAGAGGTGCGTCAAGATCGGCCGGACGGACGGCTGGAGCTGGTGGCGGGCCGTCAGGAGGACGTTCCTGTAGTGCTGACCGAGCTCTCCGTGGAGAACGTCGCCCTTATAGAAGAGGCCACCCTGGATCTGTCGGGCGGCCTGAACGCCATAACCGGCGAGACCGGGGCGGGTAAGACCCTCCTCGCGACGGCCCTCCAACTCCTCCTCGGCGCCCGCTCGCGCTCCGAGACGGTCCGCGCCGGCGCCCCGAGGGCGACGGTGGAAGGCACCTTCGTCCTGCCCGAGGAGACCAAACCCAAGATACTCGCCGACGCCCTGGGCGACCTCGCGGAAGAGATAGAGACCGAAGACGACCTCGTCCTGAGACGCACGCTGACCGGCGAGGGCCGTTCCCGCTGCTTCGTCGGCGGCGTCTCCGTCCCCGTGAGGGCCCTCGCCTCCCTCGGCGAGCGGCTGGTCTCCTACCACGGACAGCGCGAGCAGGCCCGCCTCACCGAACCCGCAGAGCAACTCGCCATCCTCGACGATTTTCTCGACCCGGACGCCGCCGGGGCGAAAGGCGAGCACGCGTCGCTGTGGCGCGCGGTGGAGCGCGACCGCAAGGAGCTCGAAAACATAAGGGCCACCTCCGAAGCCCGGCTCAGGGAGATAGACTTCCTGCGCTACCAGGTCTCGGAGCTCGAGGCCGCCGGCTACAACCCACACGAGCTCGACGATCTCGCCCGCGAACGCGACCGCCTCAGAAACGTGACCGACCTGCTCAGGGCCACCACAGCGGCGACGGCGGCCCTGTCCTCGGAGGAAGGTACTGGGGCCATGGACTCCCTCGGCAGCGCCGCCTCCGAGCTGGAGGCGGCCTGCGCCTTCGACGGCAGTCTCAGGGGCCTTCTGGAGCGCATGGGCGGGCTCTCGGCGGAACTCGAAGACGTGCTCTACGAGCTCAGGTCCTACGCGGACGAGCTGGAGGCCGACCCGAGCCGGCTGCAGACGGTCGAAGACAGGCTCGCCGCCATGCGGGCCCTGGAGCGCAAGTACGGTGACGTCGAGGGTTATCTAGAAGAGTCCAGGACGCGCCTCTCGCGCCTCGAGAACCTGGACGAGGAGACCGCCGGGCTGGAAAGGCGTCTCGCGGAGGGGGAGCGTCGACTCGGGGAGCTTGCGGCAAAGCTGAGGGCGGGCAGGGAAGCCGCAGCAGGCAGGTTATCCGGGAAGGTGCAGGAGAACCTCGGGGATCTCAACCTCTCCAAGACGACCTTCAGGGCCGAGCTCGTGCCCGCGGAGCCCGGTCCGTCGGGCAACGAGAGGGTGGAGTTCGTGATCCAACCGAACCCCGGCGAGCCCGAGCTGCCGGTGAGACGCTACGCCTCCGGCGGCGAATTGTCCAGGATCATGCTCGCCATCAGGCTCGCCCAGGAGACCATCGAGCCGGGCGCCACCTACGTCTTCGATGAGGTCGACGCGGGCATAGGCGGCGAGACGGCGACGGCGGTGGGGGCGAAGCTCAGAGAGCTCGGGGATCGCAACCAGGTCCTTACCATCACCCACCTGCCCCAGATCGCCTCGGAGGCGAACGCCCACGTCGTCGTGGCGAAAGAGGAGTCGGGCGGACGCACCATTACGCGCATCAGGCGCATCGAAGGCGAGGAGCGGCGCAGGGAGCTCGCCCGCATGCT
>JBJMIY010000302.1:0-6619 GCA_045806605.1 Rubrobacteraceae bacterium | reverse complement strand
CTAGAAGGGGCGTTCTCGGAACTTCGCCAGTACGGTGTTCTCGGAAGTTCGCTCACCGCTCGGCTTCGTAACGCTTGCCGTCCCGCTTAGAAGACGGTAGTACTGTAGAGTAGTGTTGTGACAGAAGGGGCAAGCGAACAGAGCCGCGGACTCGTCGGGATGCGCCGCCGTGCCGCCCCATGGCTGGCCTGGGCGCTGTGTGTGCTGTGCGTGGCGCTGACCGCGGCAAGCCCGATCCTCGCTCTCCTCAACGGGCGCACCCTGGCGGAGATCTTCATGGCCTGGGGGCCGTCAATACTCACCCTCGCCACCCTGACGGTGTCATTCTCCGTCGTCGGTGCCCTCATCGCCTCGCACCGCCCCGAGAATCCCATAGGCTGGATCTTCTTGGCCGTCGGCTTCCTCCAAGGGCTCTTGAGCGCCGCAGACCAGTACGCGATCTATGCCCTACTCACCAATCCCGGCGCTCTCCCATGGGGAGCGGAAGCGTCCTGGCTCGGGCAGTGGATCTGGGCTCCGGGGCTCGGCCTGATCCTGGTGTTCCTGCCACTGCTGTTCCCCGACGGTCACCCGCCTTCGCATCGCTGGCGCCCGGTGGGCTGGCTCGGCGGCCTCTCCATCGGCCTGACTGTCGTGTCGTCCACGATACTGCTGTGGCCCGAGAGGGGCCCAGCGCTATTGACTGGCGATGAGAATCCGTCCCATGTAGTGAACGTGTTGGTCGGTTTCATCGCGGTTCCGATGCTCTTTGTGGCCGGGCTGGGTGCCGTGATCTCGCTGTTGGTCCGCTTCCGGAGGGCGAGGGGACAGACCGACTCGTAAACTCCGTTGGCTATGCGTGCACTACCAGTGGCGGAGACGACGACGCTTCGGTAAGGGAACCCGCTCATCGGCGCTAGCCCAACCTGCGCACTAGGCGCCCATCCTCTGGTAGCTTCCGAATGGCCGGTGGTTTTCGCCTGTGGCATGCTACCCGTCCCACTACGCGGCACCTCGGGGGAGGGGGAACGAGATGGGCGGGAGAAGGCGCAAAAGACGCGTGGAGCCGACCGACGACTGGGAGCAACTCGCGCTGCTTTGCGGGTGGCCCGAGCAGTTGGCCTACGAGGAGATCCGGCCGCTGACCCTGTTCGGGAGCTCCGTGGCCGAGCGTGCGCCAGAGACGGGCATCGCCGAGCGCACGCTCTACCGCAGGGTGGGCCGCTTCGAGGCCGAGGGCATGGAGAGCCTGTTCGCCGCCGAACCGGCCAGGTTCCGCCGCCTCCCGCCCGCCATGAGGAGGCTCATCGTCGACCGCAAGGCCGAGTACCCCGCCTTCAGCCTGGGGGAGCTGGCGAGGATCTGCTACGTCGCCTTCGGCAGGAGGCCCTCCAAGCACACCGTTAAGCGGGTGCTGGAGGAGGGCCCGACGCCCCTGATGCCGGTGCGGCGCTACCCTCCCTACCACGAGATGCCCGCGGGCGAAGAACGCCGTCGCGCCATCGTGGAGCTGCACGTCGACGGGTGGACGGCGAAGGCCGTGGCGGGGTATCTCAAGACGAGCGAGACCACCGTCTACCGGGCCCTGAGGAGGTGGGCAGAGGAGGGGGTCGGCGGACTGGAGGACAAGTCCCGCGGGAGGCCGAGGGGAAGCGGCAAGGTCACCTTCCCCGTCATGAACGCCGTCCGGCTCATGCAGGAGAATCCCGGCCTGGGCGCCTTCCGCGTACACGCCGCCTTGAAGCAAATGGGCATCCACCTAAGCCGGGCCACCTGCGGGAGGATCCTGGCCGCGAACCGCAGGGTCTACGGCCTCGAGAAGCCCCGGGGCGGCGCGGGCGGCGTGCCGAAGCAGATGCCCTTCGCCTCGGGGAGGCGCCACGAGTACTGGAGCGCTGACATACGCTACCTAGACACCCCGAGGCTTTCCCCAGGCGGCCAGGTATACGTGATCTGCGTCCTTGAGAACCACTCCAGAGCGATACTCGCGAGCGGCCTCTTCCGGACGCAGGAGCTTTCCTCGTTTCTCAGCGTCCTCTACCGCGCCGTCGAGCGCTACGGCTCCCCCGGGGCGCTCGTCACCGACTCCGGCTCGGTCTTCAGGGCCACCCGCGCCAAGGCCGTCTACGAGGTACTGGGGATGGAACACGAGCAGATCGAGCGCGGCAGGCCCTGGCAGAATTACGCGGAAACCACGTTCGCCATCCAGGAGAGGATGGCCGATCACCACTTCGGGCTGGCGGAAAGCTGGCCCGAGCTCGTCGACGCCCACGAGCGATGGGTCGAGGACTACAACCACCAGGACCACTGGGCGCACCTCGGGCGAGAGGACGGCAGGAGATCGCCGATGGAGGTGCTGGGTTGGCTCTCGGAGGTTCGCTACCGGCCCGAGGACCTGGAGCGTGCCTTCTTCTCCAGCCGCTTCACGCGGGTGCTGGACGGGCTCGGCTACGCCCGCTTTAGGCACTGGCGCCTCTACGGCGAGGAGGGCCTCGCGAAGAAGGAAACCGCCTTGTGGCTGCAGGAAGAGAGCCTCACGCTGGAGTACCGTGGGCAGCCGCTCTGCCGCTATGACGTGGCTTTCGAGGGTGGAACCGAGGAGTTGCGGGCGCTCACCCGACCCACGCTGTTCGAGACGGGGTACGTGCTTTCCCAGGGGCGGCTGTTCACGCTTGGTGTCCTCGGCGAGGACGGATGGCTCAAAGTCCTCAAGCTCGACGGGTACGCGCCCCGCAAACCCTCTAGACCCCAAGCCTTACAGGGCGTGCTGTTTTCCCACGGGGAAGAGGCCCTCTAGCAAGTTGCAAGCGTGCAATCTCCCGCCACGGGTGGTGCACGCATAGCCAACGGACTTTTCGAGTCGGTCTGTTCTACGCTTTCTTCGTCGTGGGCAACGTCCCTGAGTTCCCTGAGTTGCGTGCCGGCCTCGGTGTTCAGAACGGCCTCCAGCGCTTCTTCGATGGGCTCCCCGCTCCGGTCCGCCCGGGCCTTCGCCTGGCGCATCAAGACCTCGTTGGCCATCTCCTCGACACTTCGATCTTCGCTCATGGTGCTCTCCTGTTCCTTGCGGAAACCCTCCCCCAGGCGAGTATAATCCCGCCCAGTTTTCTCGGGGCAAAACGGAGCAGCGAGGCTATGGTACTCCTTAGAGTGGAGCTCGCGGCCCTCTTCGGCGTCTCCTGGCCCATCGGACCGGGGCTCAACCGAACTTCGCCTTTACGGCGTTCTCGGAAGTTCAGCGAAAGGGGGTTCTAGGAAGCGCGTCTAGAACCGGTTCGGTAGCCCTGATCGGCCTAGAACGTGGTGCTCCTTACCAGGTCGAGGCTCGTGCTTGGTCCCTACCTCCCCGAATCACCCGGTACCCCGTAGAGACGAGTATCGGGATGGGCTCTAGAACTCCTGCTGGCGCTCTTCGAGCTTCTCGAGCTTCTCTACGACCTCTCGCTTCTCGGGATCCTTGGCCGGCCCTTCGGAGGCCTGCAGGCGGGAGGTGGCGTCCCCCTTCTTGCCCTTGGGAACGCCCTCGCCGGCCTTGGCGTCCGTCTCGTTCCTCTTTCGCTGCTCTATGGCGCTCCAGCTGTTTATGCCCATGCCTTCTCCTTTTTCGGCTCGCGAAAGTGCAGCGAGCATCTCGGCGCAGTCTTGCTTGGACCCTCCTATACCCGCCATCGGACTGCCCTAGACGCCTTATTCACCGAAACTCGTAGAAAAGGGCGTTCTACGAGCTTCGCGCGTAGTCCTCGATCCCGGGAAGCGGTGCGCAGCCGGGCCGCACGCGCTTCGTGCCTTTCTCGTTTCGCTGTCGGTTCCCGGAGGTCCAAAGAGACGCTTAGGGAGCATACCGGCCGGGTATCTCTACGTCTGCGGCAACCGCCCCCCGCTTTCTCTTAGGGACGGAACCTTGGAGGCGCCCACGTGTATGGGGGGCCTCCCGCGGATGAGTGGGAAGGAGAGGCTTATGGGCGCCACGGACGGCGACGGGCAACACGGCGACGGGCAACACGGCGGCGGGCGGCCGGAGGAGGCCGGGCAGGGGGGAGAAGGGGCGTCGGCGGCGCTGCGCCTCCTCGTCGCGCAGAACGATCCCGAGTCCGGCCCCGGAACCCTCGAGCACGCGCTGATGGAGGGCGGGGCCGACCTCGAGTTTTGGCTGCCCTTCCGGGGCGAGAGTGCTCCTCCCCTCGACGGCTTCGCAGGCGTGCTCGTCTTCGGCGGGGCGACAAACCCGGACGAGGACGAAGATGCGCCGTGGCTTTCTGAGGTGCGCGAGTACGTCGGGGAGGTCTTAGACCAGGGCGTGCCCTACCTGGGTGTGTGTCTGGGGGCTCAACTGCTCGCGCAGGCCGCGGGCGGCGAGGCCTCCTCAGAGACGCACCCGGACGAGATCGGCTGGAGCGAGCTCGAGGTCGCCGACGAGGTCAAGCGAGACCCCCTCTTCGGCGGCTTGCGCGACGGCGAGCGCGTCTTCGAGCACCACTCATTCGGGATAACCGCCCCGCAAGACGCCACGGTGCTCGCCACAACGGAAGGCGACCACCAGCTCTTCCGCGTAGGCGAGGCCGCCTGGGGGGTGCAGTTCCACCTCGAGGTCGACCTGCCCGTGCTCGCGATCAAGCTGGTGACGAGCCTCGAGGAGCTCGAGGGCGCCTCCATCGACGCCAAGGCCCTGCGCTTGGAGTCCGCCGAGAGCGTCGAGCGGCTGCGCGCTTTGGGCGAGCAGGTCGCCTACCGCTTTCTCGCGCTTTGCACCCACGATACCACGAAGGGAGACGCATGAGCGACCGGACCGACCACGTCGAGGCAGCAAAGGAGCGCAACGAGGCAGAGGCACAGTCCCGCGCCGAGCGGGGGCCTGCTCGCATGAGCCAGGACGCCGCCCCCATCGCCGCCGCCCTGAGGAACTTCTGGGAGCGCGACACCTTGAGCTTCGGCGTCCCCGCCCACCAGGGCGGGCGCGGACCCCGGCCCGAGGCAGCCCTTTGGGCCGGCATCGAGGCGATCCGCGCCGACGCGCCCATGGCCCACGGCGTGGACCGCCTCGACCGCTCCTGGCAGGTGCAGTCCACCGCCCAGCAGCTCTTCGCCGAGGCCACGGGCGCCGATCAGACCCTCTTCTCCACCAACGGTTCCTCGATGAGCGTGCGCGTCGCGATGATGGCTGTCGCAGGACCGGGAGAGACGCTCCTTATGGCCCGCAACGGGCACAAGTCGGCATTCGCCGCCCTCGTGCTCTCCGGGGCCAGGCCCGTCTACGTCGACCCCGTCTACGACGAGGAGTTCGAAATCGCCCACGGCGTCGAGGTCTCCGCGATGGGGGCCGCGCTCGAGGCGCACCCGGAGGCCAAGGCCGCGATGGTCTTCACGCCCTCCTACTACGGCACGAGCGCCGACGTGCGCGCCCTCGCAGGGGCCTGTCACGGGCGCGGTATCCCGCTCGTAACCGACGACGCCTGGGCGCTCGACTACGCGTTTGTCGAGCACCCCGATCTGCCCGAAGGCGCGCTCGCGCAAGGAGCGGACCTCGCGATAGGCTCCGTGCACAAGACCCTAAGCGGCTTCTCGCAGACCTCCGTGCTCTCGATGCGGGGCGAGCTTGTCGACCCCGAGCGCCTCTCTTTGTGCTTCGAGCTCGAGGAGTCCACGAGCGTCTCGACGCTCATGCTCTTAGGGATAGACGGCGCCCGCAGGCAGTTCGTACGCGAAGGGTACGAGCTCCTCGATCGCGCCGTGCGGATGGCGAAGCTGGCGCGCGAACGCCTGGCCGACGAGGTGCCCGAGCTCTACGTGGTCGCCTCGGAGGAGCTGGGCACTCGGCCGGGGGTCACGGGAGTCGACCCCACTCACATCCTCATCGACGTAGCCTCCGTTGGGCTGACGGGCTACGAGGCGACGCACTGGCTCCTCGACGAGCACGCGGTCGCCTTCGAGCTGATGGACCACCGGAGGATCATGCCGCTCATCACCTACGCCCACGGCGAGGAGGACGTAGAGCGCCTCGTGGTCGCGCTGCGCGACCTCGTAGATCGTCGCGGAGAACCGGGCCGTGCCCCCGACGTTCGCACGCTTCCCAGTAGGGCCGAGTTGCGCACGGAGCAGGCTATGCTGCCGCGGGAGGCCTTCTTCGCCCAAACCGAGCTCGTCGCCATAACCGAGGCATCCGGACGGGTGAGCGCCGAGCTCGTCACGCCCTACCCGCCAGGCATCCCTGCCCTCGCCCCGGGCGAGATCATCAACGAGGCCATCGTTGACTACTTCCAGGGCACCAGCGCCGCGGGCGGCTTCGTCGAGGGGGCCGCAGACCCGACCTTAAGGACCCTGCGTGTGGTGCGCTAAGGAGCGGCAGCTACCAGACAGGAGCAAGCGCAGAAGGTTCGAGCCTATTGACTAACCCGAACCATCGCTGCTTAGGGCTGGTGCAAGAGTTCTTCCTCGCGGAAGAGGATACACCTCTTCCCGTTCCGAACGGATAAGGTAAGCCTGCCGGCGCCGATGGTAGCGTGGGGTAGACCCCGTGGGAGGGTGGGTCTTTGCCCCGGGTTTGTGCTTTGATTGGGGCTTGGCACCCGAGGTAGTCTTAGGAGCTCTTATGGCCAACGACGAACTGGACAGTGAGTTCATAGAGCATCAGCGAGCCAGGCTC
>JBJMIY010000301.1:0-5949 GCA_045806605.1 Rubrobacteraceae bacterium | reverse complement strand
GAGAAGACCCCGTCTTCGCGGGCTCTCATCGGCTCAACGGCAACGGCGAGATGACGGGCCTCGAGTGGATCAGGGAGGCCGGTGCTCTGAAGACGCCCGTGGCGATCACCAACACCCACAGCGTGGGCGTGGTGCGCGACGCCCTCGTCGCCGCCGAGGTCGAGCAGAGCACCGACGAGCACTGGGTCCTGCCGGTTGTGGCTGAGACTTCTGACGGCACCCTCAACGACATAAACGGCCAGCACGTCAAAGCCGAACACCTGCGCGAAGCGCTGGCGGACGCGCGTACCGGACCGGTGACGGAAGGCTCGGTCGGCGGAGGGACGGGTATGATCTGCCACGAGTTCAAGGGAGGTATCGGCACAGCATCCCGGCTGACCGCAGAGGAGGGCGGCTGGACGGTCGGCGCCCTCGTCCAGGCGAACTACGGCCGCCGGCAAATGCTGCGCGTGGACGGTGCGCCCGTTGGACGCGTCCTGAGCACCGAGCGCGTCCCCTCGCCTTACGAAGAAGGGGACACGCCGGCACCCGGTACAGGCTCGATCATCGTGATCCTCGCCACGGACGCGCCGCTGCTACCGACACAATGCGACCGGCTCGCCCGGCGCGCGAGCATCGGCCTCGGCCGGATGGGCGGCGGCTGCGACGACGGGAGCGGCGACATCTTCCTCGCCTTCGCCACGGGCAACAGCGGTCTCTCCGGGTCCGGCGAACCGGACCCACCGGCAAGCATTCCCCTTACCACCATTCCAAACAAGGCCATGACCCCGCTCTTTTACGCTGCCGCCGAAGCGACCGAGGCGGCGATCCTGAACGCCCTCCTCGCCGCCGGCACCCTGACAGGGCGGGATGGCATCACGGCGCACGGGCTCACCTCCGACCTCCTGCTCGGCGCGCTCGACGAGGCCCGCTCTCTGTGCGCCAGGGCACAAGGAGGATGACGTGATAGACGGTGAGCGGCTGTGGCGCAGGATCTCCGACCTCGGCGAGATAGGCAGCCAGGATGAGGGCGGCGTGACCCGGCTGTCCTTCACGGACGAAGAGCGGGCCGCGAAGGATAAAGTCGTCTCGTATATGAAGGAAGCCGGCCTCTCGGTCCGCGAGGACGCCGCGGGCAACCTGTTCGGCAGGCGGGAGGGAAGGAACCCGGATTCACCTTCCGTCCTCATCGGCTCCCACGTAGACTCCGTGTACAACGGCGGGAACTTCGACGGTCCTCTGGGCGTGCTGGCGGGCATCGAGGTCCTGCACGCGATGGAAGAGCAGGGAATAGAGACCGAGCATCCCGTCGAGGTAGTCGCCTTCACGGACGAGGAGGGTGCGCGCTTCTCATTCGGCATGATCGGGAGCCGCGCTCTGGCAGGCAGGCTCACTCCGGAAGACCTGACGGAGCACGAGGACGGAGGAGGCGTCTCCATAGCGGAGGCGATGCGCGCGTACGGGCTCGACCCCGAGCGCATCGGCGAGGCAGCCCGACCCGCAGGGTCTGTGAAAGCCTACGTCGAGCTGCACATCGAGCAGGGCAGGGTCCTGGAGAACGAGGATCTCCCTGCCGGGGTGGTTACCGGCATAGCAGGCCCGGTATGGCTCCGGTTCTCAATCGAGGGAGAGACCGGGCACGCGGGTGCGACGCCGATGAGCCTCCGGCGCGACGCGCTCGCGGCGTCGGCGGAGATCATGGGCCTCATCGAGGCCGAGGCCTCGAGCACCGGCACGAGCGTGGGCACCGTGGGCCAGCTGAGCCTCGAGCCGGGCGGCATCAACATCATCCCGGGCCGGGTCGAGTTCTCGCTCGACCTCAGGGACATAGACGAGGAAGTCAGGGATGGGGTCGAGACCCGCATCCTGGAAGGGGCAAAGGAGATCTGCCGCAGGCGCGGTGTGGAACTCGAGACCGAGACGCTGCAACGGCTCGCGCCCGCGCCGTGCTCGGAGCTCGTCCGTGACGCCGTGGCTGGGGCTTGCGAGAGGGTTGGCATCCGAGCTCACGCGCTCTCCAGCGGCGCGGGGCACGACGGGATGCAGCTCACGGAGCTGTGCCCGATGGGCATGATCTTCGTCCGCTCCAGAGACGGCGTCAGCCACAGCCCCGACGAGTGGAGCTCGCGCGAAGATTGCGCCGAAGGTAGCCACGTTCTATATTGGACGGTGCTGGATCTTGCAGGCGGGGATTAGTCCGGGGGATGAAGCTATCGCAACCGCATCGTTCGACGACGTCGTAAACGACGTCAGGGAAGAGGTAGTCGCCTGGCGGCGGCACCTGCACCGCAACCCTGAGGTCTCCTACCAAGAGGATGAGACCTCCCGTTTCGTCTACGAGACACTGGAATCGTTTGGCGGGCTGGAGCTGGATAGGCCGACGAAGACCAGCGTCGTCGCCAGGCTCGCCGGTGCGGGCCCGGGGCGCACGCTGGCGATCCGGGCCGACATGGACGCGCTGCCCATACAGGAGGAGAACGACTTCGAGTTCGCCTCGCAGAACCCTGGCGCGATGCACGCCTGCGGGCACGACGGCCACACGGCCATGCTGCTTGGGACCGCGAAGATCCTCTCGGAGATGAAGGACCGTATCCGGGGCGAGGTGCGCTTCGTGTTCCAGCACGCCGAGGAGCTCTCCCCCGGCGGCGGGGAGGAGCTCGTCGAGGCCGGGGTGATGGACGGGGTGGACGCTGTCATAGGCGCGCACCTGTGGGCGAAGCTCCCTGTAGGCAAGATCGGGGTTACCTACGGTCCCATGATGGCCGCGCCGGACATATTCGAGGTCACGATCAAGGGCAGGGGCGGCCACGCGGCGATGCCGCACCAGTTGGTCGACAGCATCGCCGTGGGCGCGCAGGTCGTGACTAATTTGCAGCACGTCGTGTCGCGCGCGACAGACCCCATAGACGACGTGGTCGTCTCGGTGAGCAAGTTCTCCGGCGGCACCACGCACAACGTCATCCCCGGCACGGTCGAGATGGTTGGCACGATCCGCACCCTCGATCCCGATGTCAGGGAGATGGTGCCCGCGCTGATGGAGCGCGTGATCAAGGGCGTCACGCAGGCCCACGGAGCCGGCTACGAGTTCCGCTACAAGCCGGGCTACCGGCCCGTGATCAACGACGAAGAGGTAACCCGGGAGATAGAGGAGACCGTGAAGGACGTCTTCGGCGAGGACACTCTGGAGATCATGCCTCCCAACATGGGCGGCGAGGACTTCTCGGCCTACCAGCAGCGGGCGCCGGGGACCTTCTTCTATGTCGGGGCGGGCAACGAGGAGAAAGGCATCGTCCACCCGCACCACCACCCGCTCTTCACGATAGACGAGGACTCTTTAGGGTATGGGGTAAAGATGTTCGTTAATGCCACGTTCAGGCTGCTGGACGGGGCGGAGAGGAGCTAGGGGTGAGGCCGATCAATCTGCTGGCGGTGCTCCCGTTCATCGGGATACTCGTCGGCACGCCGTTCGTAAACAGGGTCGAGCCCTACGTGCTGGGGATGCCTTTTATCCTGTTCTGGATCGTGATGTGGGTGGTCCTGAGCTCGATCATCATGGCTATCATCTACGCCGTAGACCCCGCCAACAAGGAGGGTGACGCCGAATGAACATCGCGCTCGTCATCATCTTCATCTTCCTCGCCTTCGCGGTGTTCCTCGGCATCAGGGCGCGGCGGGGCAAGGACATGCACCTCGAGGAGTGGACCGTAGGTGGGCGGGGCTTCGGCGCGATCTTTATCTTCTTGCTGCTTGCGGGCGAGATCTACACGACCTTCACCTTCCTCGGGGGATCAGGCTGGGCCTACGGCGAGGGAGGGCCGGCTTTCTACATAATCGCCTACGGGTGCCTGGCCTACATCATGTCTTACTGGCTGCTCCCCGCCGTCTGGCGCTACGCCAGGGACAACCGCCTGCACTCCCAGGCTGACTTCTTCGCCAGCAAGTACGAGAGTCCCGCGCTCGGCGTGCTCGTCTCCCTCGTAGCCGTAGTCGCGATGGTCCCCTACCTCGCGCTGCAGTTCCAGGGACTCGGGCTCATCGTCTCCGAGGCCTCCTACGGCGCTATCTCCGCGACCGTCGCCGCGATCATCGGGACGGTCGCTGTAACCGTCTACGTGATCATCAGCGGCATCCACGGCTCTGCCTGGACTGCGGTGGTCAAAGACATCATGGTGCTCGTGGTCGTCCTCTTCCTCGGGATCTACCTCCCCTTCGCGCTCTACGGCGGGGTGGGGGAGATGTTCAGGGAGATACAGGCCCAGAATCCAGGCTTCCTCGTCCTCCCTGATGAGGGCTACAGCCCCTCGTGGTTCGTCTCGACGGTGCTGCTCACCGCTCTGGGTTTCTACATGTGGCCGCACACGTTCGGCTCCACGTTCACGGCCGAGAACGCGCGCGTGATCCGGCGCAACGCCACCTTCCTGCCGCTGTACCAGCTGATCCTCCTCTTCGTCTTCTTCGTCGGCTTCGCAGCCGTACTGAAGGTCCCTGGGCTCTCGGGCGAGAAGGTCGACCTCGCGCTCCTGGCGATCTCCAAGGATACGTTCAGCGCCCCCGTCGTCGGGCTCATAGGCGCCGCCGGCCTCCTCACCGCCCTGGTCCCCGGTTCGATGCTCCTGATGGTGTCCGCGACAGTGCTCGCCAAGAACGTCTACAGCGTATTCGTGCCCTCGACCAGTGAGCATAGGGTCGGCACCATAGCCAAGGTACTCGTCCCTATCGTCGCGGCCGTGTCCCTCTGGTTCTCCTTGCAGAGTGGCGAGGGGATAGTCCTCCTGCTCCTCCTCGGGTACAGCCTCGTGACCCAGCTCTTCCCCGCTCTGCTCTTCTCCCTCATGCCCAACAACTTCGTGACCAAGTGGGGGGCCGCAGCCGGCATCGTCGCTGGCGTCCTGACCGTCACCTACGTGACCGTCAAGGAGACGACCATAGGCGAGCTCTTCCCCTTTCTGCCAGGCGCGGTCGCCGATACGAACATAGGTATCGTAGCGCTCGTCGTGAACTTCGTGGTGCTCATTATCGTGAGCCTCGCCACAGGCGGCCTCGCCGTCCGCAGGGAGAAGAGCGCCTAGAGACCGGCACAGAATAACGGTCACGCCATAGAATACGGCTCGCTCGAGATGATGCTGATGGAGCTTTGATCCGGCGCTTCACGCCGGAAACGAACCGCCTCGTTGGTCTGGCCGGCAGTTACGGAAGGGAGATCATGGCGACGGAGATCGGCACAGGGGTGGTCGAAGAGATCGTGCCCGGTGGTGGCCCGTTGGGATGGCGGGCGGCGGAGCCTGGGATGGGAGGGGTATGAACGAAGGAGCACAATTCGAGCTGGACCTCGTATGCATCGGGCGCACCTCCGTGGACCTCTATGCCGAGCAGGAGGGAGCTCGCCTAGAGGACGTCCAGTCCTTCCGCAAGTACGTGGGCGGCAGCGCGACGAACATAGCCGTCGGTACGGCGCGGCTGGGGGTAAAGAGCGCGATGCTAACCCGCGTCGGGAACGAGCACATGGGGCGTTTCGTGCGCCGGACGCTGGCGGAGAACGGCGTGGACGTGGGCTACGTCCTGTTCGACCCGGAGCATCTCACCCCCTACGTTCTTCTCGCCGTTAGGGCCATTGAAGACTTCCCGAGGATCTTCGCCTACGGCGATGCCGCCGACCTCGCTCTCCGGGAGGAAGATATCGACCCGGACTTCATCGCCTCCTCGAAGGCGCTGCTGGTCACGGGAACGCCCTTCTCGCGCTCCGGGCCGCGGGCGGCCTCAGTCAAGGCGATCCGGGCCGCGAACGAGGCGGGGACCGGGGTGGTGTTCGACCTGGACTACCGGCCCGTATTCTGGGGTGTGGCCACACACGAACAGGGCGGTGAGATGTTCGTCGCCAGCGAGAAGGTAACGGAGGTCTACCGCTCTGCGCTGCCTCGCTGCGACCTCGTTGTCGGCACGGAGGAGGAGATCCGGATCGCCGGCGGTTCT
>JBJMIY010000300.1:0-4579 GCA_045806605.1 Rubrobacteraceae bacterium | reverse complement strand
AAACACCTCCTTTCGAGCTCAGGAAAAAGCTGAAATGCTGACAAGCGAAGCCCTAAAAGGGCGAGCGTGCTGACAAGCGGAGGCGTCAGCCGGAGCGTGCTGACAAGCCGCCGACCGAAGGGAGGCGGCGTGCTGAGAAGCGGAAGCCGAAGAGCGTAGCGTGCTGAATCCTTACCCGACGTCGCTGCCGAAGGTAGAATATCCGCACTCGGGAAAGAGGGGAGAGTGATTCTAGGGGGATGAACGCGTACCCGATAAAGCTGACCTACCACGTGCGCTCCTACTACTTCGGGGACCGTCTGATCCCCGACCTGCTCGGCAAGCGGGACGCCCCGGGAGGCGTCGTCGCCGAGACCTGGGAGATAAGCGACTACGAGGAGACTACCGGACGCGTCACCAACGGCGAGTACGCCGGCAAGACGCTCCACGGCCTCGTAACCGATTTCCCCGAAGAGCTCGTGGGAGAGGGCTGGAGTGGTCCTCACTTCCCGCTCCTCGAGAAGTTCCTCGACGCCTCGCACATGCTCCCCGTCCACCTCCATCCCGACGACGAGACAGCCAGGAAAAAGCACGGCGAGCCCCACGGCAAGACCGAGGCGTGGCACATCCTCTGGGCAGCCGAAGGCGCGACGATCCTGGCCGGGATCAAGGACGGCCTGTCGCGCGAGGAGCTCTTCGAGGCGTTCAAGGCCGAAGACTACGACGCCGTGATGCCGCGCCATCCCGTGCGGGCTGGGGACACGGTGTACGTGCCGGGTGGGATCATCCACACCTTCGGACCTGACACCCTGATCTTCGAGGTCCAGCAGACCTCCGACCTCGGCCAGTTCGTGATGCCCGAGGACCTCTACGGCAACCGCCTGAGCGAGGAAGAGTGGGACGCCAACATAATCGCCGCCCTCGACGAGCTAAAGACGGACTATCTGCCCCGCCCCAACCCCGGCCTCGTAGTGCAAGACGCCCCGAACCGCCGCGTAATGTGCTGCGCCGGCCCGCACTTCGCCCTCGAGCGCTGGACCCTCACCGGGCCTTACACGGAGCCCGCCCACCCCGAACGCTGTCTTACCATCTCGAACGTGGGGGACCCGGTGTGGATCGAGTACGGGGGAGGGACGGAGAGGCTCGAGCGGGCCGAGTCTTGCATATTGCCTGCGGCCATAGGAGAGGTGCGGCTGATCCCCGAGGGTGAGTCGAGCCTGATCTCCTGCTACGTGCCGGACCTGGAGCGGGATGTCATCTCTCCGCTGAGAGAATCCGGCTACTCCGACGAGGAGATCCGGGGCCTCGGCGAGGTGAACATCTAGCCGCCGCGAGACCGAACGGGAGGGAGCTTTGGGCAAGTTAGTCACGCTGGGGGAGGTCGTCTCGGACATCTACCGGGGGGATGAGCTCTCGGACGTCGAGCTGGAGTTCATAGCCCGCCCTGGCGGCGCGCCGGCGAACGTGGCGGTCGCCGCCTCCAGGCTCGGCGCCGTGGCCGCCTTCGTGGGCAGCGTGGGGGAGGATCTCTTCGGTGACTTCATCCTGCGGGCGTTGGAGTCCGAGGGGGTAGACACCTCGGGTGTCGGCCGCCAGCCGCAGCCCACGCGCACCTCGCTCGCCTTCGTGGAGATCGACGAGGCCGGCGACCGCGCGTTCACCTTCTACCGCTCCAGCCCTGCCGCCGACGAGTTGCTCTCGCCGGAAGACGTCACCGGGAACCTGGTTTCGGGGGCTTCGTTCGTCAACTTCGGCAGCATCCCCCTGATACGCGAGCCCGTCCGCTCCGCGACGCACCGTATCGTGGACCTCGCGGATGAGCTCGACGTTCCCGTTGCCTTCGACGTGAACTTCCGCGAGCACCTCTGGGAGAGCCCGGACGCCGCGAGGGAGGCCATCGACCCGCTCTTCGACCGCTCCCGCATCGTCAAGTTGAGTGGCGACGAGATATCTCCACTGCTCGGGACGGATGACTCTGGGGAGGTGGCGGACCTGCTCCTGGACCGCGGCGCCGCCCTTGTATTCATCAGCCTCGGGCCGGACGGAGCCTTCTACGCCTCGAAGGAGTTCAGAGGCAGCGTCCCGGCCTTCGAGGTCGAGGCCGTGGACGCGACCGGTGCGGGTGACGCCTTCCTGGCGGCGATCCTGGCGCACCTCTCCGGCGAGACCTGGAACGAGGAAAGGGTACGCGAGGCGGCGCTGCGCGGATCGGCCGCCGGCGCTCTGGCCTGCACCGGATACGGGGCCATGGGCCCATTGCCCACAAAGGACGAGCTGGAACGTTTCATGGCTCGCGAAGGCTGAGCCGCTAGCGCCGCACCCGGCTGACCTCGACAGGGACGTCTACCATCTGCGCGAGCCTTTTCGCGAGCGGTGCGAGCGAGGGTAACTCTGTGGCGGCGTGGCCGGCGTCTACAGCGGTCAGGCCGAGGGAGTGCGCGAGCAACGCGTCGTGGTAGTCGAGGTCCCCCGTGACGTAAGCCTGGGCGCCCGAGGCTGCGGCTTCGGTGACGAAGGCGCCGCCGGACCCCCCGAGGACCGCGACCTGCTTCACCCTCCGGCCTGGTTCCGGATCCGCTACCAGGCGGGCGGGGAAACCGAGGGAGCTCGCGACGTGCTCCTCTAACTCCTCGGGCGACATCGGCTCCGGCAGCCTGCCGGCCCGGCCGTAGCCGCAGCCCGCCGGGTGGCCTTCGATGAGGTACAGGTCCAGGGCCGCTTCTTCGTAGGGGTGCGCCGCGACCGCCGCGGCCGTGGCGCGGCCGGCGGCGTGGGCGGGGACCACGGTCTCGAGCCGGATCTCCTCAACCCTCTCCAGCTGGCCCTTCTCTCCTAGATAGGGGGCCGTGGCCTCGCCTCCCAGAAAGGTGCCCGTTCCCGGCGTCCGGAAGGTGCATCTCGTGTACTCCCCGATGACGCCGGCTCCTTCGGAGGCCAGGGCGTCGGCCACGGCGTCCACGTTCTCCTCGGGGACGAAGATCACCAGCTTCCGTAATGAACCTCTGGGAGATAGCACCTCCAGGGTGCCGCGCAGCCCGAGTGCCTCCGCCAGGGCGACCGAGACGCCTTCCGGGGCGGCGTCGTAGCTTGTGTGGGCCGCGTAGACGGCGAGGTCTTTGCGCAAGGCGCGCGCCACCAGGTCCCCTGGATAAGAACCGGTGTCGACGCTTTTCAAGGGATGGAATAGAAGAGGGTGGTGGAAGAGCAGGAAGTCCGCTCCCTTCTGCTCGGCTTCCTCGAAGACCTCATCCACGGGCGTGAGCGCAACCAGCACCCGGCTCGCCTCCGCCCCTGCCATGCCTACCTGTAGCCCGCAGTTGTCCCAGTCCTCGGAGAGGGATGCAGGGGCAATCCGCTCTATGGCATCCACTATGTCCCGTACTCGCGCCACGTCCAGGTGAGCATTGTACAATCCCCTGGGTAGTGAGCCTCGCGCGCAAGCCAGCACAGCTGATCTCCGCCGCAACCCGTCTCCCGCTCCTCGCCGCCCCTCTCTTTCTCGCCGTCGGGGCGCAGGCCGCCGGATGGCGCGGTCTCTTGTGGGGTCTTCTTTGCCTGTTTCTGACGAGCGGGCTCTCGCTCGCCTACCTCGCGTACCTGGCCCGCTCCGGCAAGGTGCGCGACCCGCGCAGCATCCCGCAGGCCGAGCGGGTCCGCCCCTTGAGGGTCGTAGCGGGGCTGCACGCGGCGGCGTTCGTGATAGTGAGCCTCCTCGGCGCTCCCGCTCCTTTGCGGGCCGCTCTCCTCTCCTACGCGCTCGCCACCCTGCTCTTCGCCCTCCTAACCCCCGTGACGAACCTCTCGCTTCACGCAGCCGGCGTCTCCGGCGCCGCGGTGTGTCTCGTCCACGTCTTCGGGGCGTGGGGGTTGCCGGCGCTCCTCCTCGTGCCGATCGTGTGGTGGGCGAGGACTGTCCTCGGGCGCCACACGCCGGCGGAACTGGCGCTCGGCGTTCTGGTAGGGGGAGGCGCGACGCTGGTGGCGTTCCAGCTCGTCGGCTAGGCCGCGAAGCGGCGGAATCCGGAGTGGATTCGGCTCAACCCCCCAGGCTGGCAAGTTCCTCTTCCAGCAGTGCGTGGTACTCTTCGCGCGCCTCCTTGCCTTTCAACCACTCCATGTAACCCTCGAGCCACGGAGAGTATTGCGTCGAGGGAGGAGTGGGGAGAGCACAAAAGGCCAGCGAAGCCGATGGTTGGTGCGAAGGGAATGACTTCGCTGACCTCCGAGCTTCACCAGCCTGCGCCACGACGAGTACGCCGTGGGATTCAACTAACAGAGAGCTCTATGTCAAGCTACCCTGTCCATCGGTCCCTACCTCCTGCTCGAAGGTGCTTGCCGACACCACTTATATTACCCAATGGCGCGTAGCCCAAACTTCCCCGAACCGCCGTGCCGTTCTACCATTGCTGTTCCTTGGCGAAGCGCTCCATGTCGCTGGAGAAATCTACCCCGACGTACTTTTCGTCACCTATGATCCAGGCGTCGTGGCCGGGACGTATCACGTAGACGTCGCCGGGGCCTATCTCTTGCTCGGAGCCGTCGTCCATCACTACGTGCATGCGCCCCGAGACCACGTAGCCTGTGTGCTGTACCTCGCAGC
>JBJMIY010000299.1:0-5709 GCA_045806605.1 Rubrobacteraceae bacterium | reverse complement strand
GCCCGGAACGGCTTCGGCACTAGCGAGCCCGGCGTCTTCGTCGCCGGCGACGCCAAGCGCGGAGCGTCCCTTATAGTCTGGGCCATCGCCGAGGGCCGCAAGGCCGCGAGGCAGGCGGACGAGTACCTGATGGGGGAGAGCCTGCTACCATAGGCAACAGGCATCAGGGGTTATGGAGAGGCTCTCGTTCGCCTCCGAAAGCCCCCAGATCGCGACGCATTCACTACCGAGTTCCATTAACTGAACCCTGAAACCTGTTCGGTAGTCGTTAGAACGAAGCATCTGCCGTATAACTAGACGGTCGTTGACGGTCGGCGGGAGGTGGGTCAGGTGCGGAGCAGCGCGGGCACCGGAGTACTTTCGAGGAAGGGTCGATGAAGTTCTCACCGGCGGCGGCGCGGGCGCTCCTGCTGGCGGTGCAGGGTCTGGACGCTCCGCCGGAGCGTCGCGCGGCGAAAGACGACGTACAGGAGTCCATACGGAAGATGGGTGTGCTCCAGATCGACTCCATAGCCGTCGTCGCGCGCAGCCCTTACCTGGTTCTCTGGAGCAGGCTCGGGTCTTACGAGCCTCGCTGGCTTGACGAGCTTCTTGCGGAGGGGGCTCTCTTCGAGTACTGGGCGCACGCGGCCTGCTTCATCCCGATCGAAGACTACGGACTGTACCGGCGGTTCATGCTCGAGGGTGGTGAGAAGAGCAGGGCCTGGTTTTCGGCTCACCCGGAGGAGATCGGGCGGGTGCTCGCGCGCCTGCGCGAGGGGGGAGAGGTGCGCTCCGCCGAGTTCGCGCGCGCCGACGGGCGGGCCGGCGGCTGGTGGGAGTGGAAGCCGGAGAAACGGGCGCTCGAGCACCTGTTCGCCGCAGGAGAGTTGATGATCTCGCGCCGCGACCCGAACTTCCACCGTGTCTACGACCTGCGTGAGCACGTGCTGAAACGCGCGCTACCAGGTTGGGAGGACGACCTCGCGCCGACTTCCGAGGAGGTGCGGCGGGCGCTCGCGCTCAAGGCGGTTCGCTCGCTCGGCGCGGCGGTAGCCCGCTGGGTGCCCGACTACTTCCGCACGCCCAGGAAAGGCATCGCAAGTCTGCTCGATGAGCTCGCCGACGAGGGCTCCCTCCTTCGAGCCACGATAGAGGACCTGGATGAGCCCGCTTACGTGCACCCGGACAACGCGGAGCTGGCCAGGGTGGCCGCTTCCGGTGGGTTGCGGCCATCTCTGACGACCCTGCTCTCACCGTTCGATCCCGTTGTCTGGGACCGGGCGCGGGTACTGGAGCTCTTCGGCTTCGAGTACAGGATCGAGGTCTACACTCCGGCGGCCCGCCGCCGGTACGGGTACTACTCGCTGCCGATACTGCACCGCGGCACGCTGGTAGGCAGGCTCGACGCGAAGGCGCACCGCAAGGAGGAGCTCTTCGAGGTCAGAGCGCTGCACCTCGAGCCCGGTGTGCAGGCGACCGAGGATCTCCTCGTCGGGCTCGCCGGCGCGCTGCGCGGGTGCGCGGACTGGCACGGCACGCCGGAGATCGTGGTTCGGAGGTCGGATCCGGCAGAGCTCGTCGAGCCGCTCCACGCCGCGATCGAAGCAGACGCCGAGGAGGTCTCGGCAGAACACGGGCGAGCGCGCTGATCCTCGACGGCGAATTTCCAGCCAACATATCCTGCTCCCGCATGGAGCGAGAAGCTGGCCTGAATTTCTCTTATGCAATGCCCCCAATAGAGAGGTGCGGCAGGTGACACACCCTAGCTTCTACGTGCCAACACGATGAGGTGGTCGCTCTCAGCAGTAAATTCCTCCCCCTCGAACCCACCATAGACGGCCTCGACCTCGAACCCCGCCAGCCGGAGCATAAGCCCTAACTCATCGCGCCACGTCACTCTGATCGTCAGATCGTGCGCCCGCCTCTCCTCCAGCGCGCCCGACGCGCCGTACAGCTCGTAGTACAGCCGCATCGCCAGTAGCTGCGACGCTGCGTCGTAGCGGGAGACGGAGAAGCGGTCGAGCCGCCCGTCCGGCGGCTCGCGGGTGAAGTCGTGCTGCAGCCCCGGCCCGCCGGGAGGGTCCACGAGCTCTTCGGGGGAGAAAGCGGAGACCTCGATCCCGAGCATCCCGCCGGGCTCCAGGTGCTCCCGCGCGTTGCGTAGAAAAGCCAGCGCGTCGTCCACGCTCAACAGGCACAGGAACGAGTTGAAGGCGCAGATAGCGAGCGCGTACCGTCTTCCCAGCTCCGCCCTCCGCATGTCACCGTGGACCCACGCGACAACCTCGCTCTTCTCGTGTCCCCGCTCGACCATCCACCCAGAGAGCTCCACGGCCGTGACGTCGAAGCCGGCCTCGGCGAGTGGGACTGCCAGCCGCCCCGTGCCGGCGCCCCACTCGACGATGGGATCCCCCTGCCGGTCCGCCAGGGAGAGCCAGAACGGGAGGTCGTAATCATGGGAGTATTCGAGGTCGTAGAGGTCGGCGAGGAGGTCGTATTCGGGCAAGGCGGCGTCCTTTATCCGGCGGCTTGTGGTGAGGATATAATAATGCTCGATGAATCCTTAACCTTGGAGGATCTGGATGAGCACAATTCTATTGATAGTCCTGGTCCTGGTAGTCGTAGTGCTCGTGATCTTCGCCATCGCCACATACAACGGGTTGGTGCGGCGGCGCAACGAGACCGAGGAGGCTTACCGGCAGATAGACGTGCAGCTCAAGCGCCGCTACGACCTGATCCCCAACCTCCTCGAGGGCGTGAAGAAGTACTTCCGCCAGGAGCAGGACGTCCTCACCCAGATAACCCAGGCCCGCTCCCGGGCGATGCAGCCGCAGAGCGTCGGCGAGCAGGCCCAGTCCGAAGCCCGGCTCTCCGGCGCCATAGGCAACCTGTTCGCGGTGGCGGAGAACTACCCGGAGCTCAGGTCCAACACGGTGCTGTTGGACTTCCAGGAGGAGCTCTCTTCGACGGAGAACAAGATCTCCTTCGCGAGGCAGCACTACAACGATTCGGTCAGCGACTACAACACGAAGATACAGAGCTTCCCCGCCGTGATTTTCGCCCGCATGATGGGCTTCACCGAGCGGGAGTACTTCGAGGCCGTCGGCCCCGAGCGGGAGTCCGTGACGGTCTCCTACGACTAGCGATGAGCGAGAGCCCCTTCGAGGGTACATTCCGCGAGCGCATAGCCGTAAACAGGCGCAACAGTCTGCTCCTGATCGCGTCTTTCCTCGCGTTCGTCGCCGTCTTCGGCTACGTGATCGGCTGGGCCTGGATCGGGGACCCAGTGGGCGCCATCTTCGGCCTCGTCCTCGCCTTTATCGTCGGCATAGTCACAGGTCTCGCCACCTACTACGGCGGCGACAGGATGGTGCTAGCCGCCTCGCGGGCGCGGGAGATCTCCCACGACGAGGCCCCCGTCCTATTCAACGTCGTCGAGGAGATGGCCATAGCCGCCGGTCTCTCCATGCCGAAGGTCTACATAATCGACGACTCCGCCCCAAACGCCTTCGCTACGGGCCGGGACCCTGAGCACGCCTCCGTCGCCGTGACCTCGGGGCTTCTGGAGAAGCTGAACAGGGACGAGCTGCAGGGCGTCATAGCGCACGAGATGTCCCACGTCGGCAACTTCGACATCCGCTACGCTATGCTAGTAGGCATCCTGGTAGGGACCACGGTCCTGATCTCCGACTTTTTCTTGCGCGGCCTCTGGCTCAGCGGAGGCGGCAGAGGGCGCAGTGAAGGCGGTGGGTACGTACAACTGATCATGATAGTCATCGCCATAGTCTTCGCCATCCTGGCCCCGCTCTTCGCGCGTCTGCTCCAGCTCTCCATCTCCCGCCAGCGCGAGTACCTCGCCGACGCCAGCGCCGTCAGGCTCACCCGCAACCCCAAGGGATTGGCTGACGCTCTGCAGAAGATAAGTGGCGACAGAGAGGTTCTCGAGGCCGCCAACCGCGCCACAGCCCACCTCTACATCGTCAACCCGGTAAAGGGCTTCGAGAAGCGCGCGAAGGGTCTCTTCTCCACCCATCCGCCGATAGAGGAGAGGATACAGATCCTGCGTTTCATGGAGACCGGCGGCGTCGCGCAGCCCGCTGGCTAGAAGCTCGACGGAAAGCCACTCGCGCGTTACAATACGCCCCGTCGCCTTTTGCCGGATGGTGTAACGGCAGCACGACTGACTCTGGATCAGTTAGTCCTGGTTCGAATCCAGGTCCGGCAGCTCCCCAAAAGCCTCATTTTCGGGGCTCTTCCATTTACCCATTTCTAGTCAACCTCCATAAACCCCCACAGACTCACTCCGCGGTATGGTAAGCGTTATGGTAGTGACTGCGCACGGCCTGCTTGTACTCGCGACCTCCTGATTCGTAGCCTACTTATGTAGGGTGTCTCTAAACCTCCGCGACCACCAATTTAGCCCCCTAGAAAGCCGATTCCGTTCTTGGTGTAGCTCGTTCGACCCCTCCGAGATTGCCTGGGCCCCACTGATAAGTGGTCACATGGTCCTGCCGAGCGCGGAGCAGCTGTTTTCACTGATCTTCAACCAGTCAGCTCATATGGTGACTTCGCTTGACTTAGGGGCGTGTTCGCGGAGTCTCGTCGCGCTGGCCACAAGAGAATACCAGAACGGAACGTGCAGGATGTGCTAGAACCCGTCTAGCTATTTTCCAAACTGTCCCTCTTCTAGGCACGTCGGTGAATAGAGGCGCAGAAGAGGACCGAGGCCCAAGAATCATGGTCGCGAGCCGGTCAAGAGCGAGCCGTGTTCAAGCCAGTAGGCGGCCTCGGGTGCTAGCAGTTCTTCGACGCGATCCTGGTAGCGCTGTAGTTCGCCTTCGGTGAGCACCTCGCGCCAGCGTCCATTGGCGCCTTTGAAGAGAAACGATTCGGCGCCTCCCTCGAAAACGCGCTGGAAGTCACCGATCTTGTCGGCGTCTTCGCGCATGCGCTCGAAGGTGCAGCGCTCAACGACGCCCGGCCAAAGCGCTTCGGGGATGTCGATGTCGAGGAAGCCAGCGACGCGGCGCATCTCGCCATCGAGGTCGGCTAGGAGATCGTTGTAGTGGACGAACAGCACGTTTGGCTCGCCACGCAGCTCCCACCAGGTAGCGAGGTGGCGCAGCGGAGGAGCGTCCGTGATCCAGCGCTCAAAGAACCCGTGGACGTCGCCACGGAACTTCGTTACCGGGTTGATGCCTTGCGCCATGGCGTCGGCGTTGAGACGCTCGATCTGATCGTCGCGCAAATGCTGCAAGTGATTGACGAAGGAAACGAACGCGTCCCGGCCGTCTCTGGCGACCACGATGTAGCTCGCCGTGTCGAAGATGGGGATGCCGTCGGCGGGCGTGTGGGTCTTGATATACCGGCGATGGGTCTGCGCCTCGAGCCGTGCCATCAGTTCGTTGAAATCGAAGATGCGGCGGGCATCGAACCACGTCCCTATCTCTATCACAGCGCCCGGAAAGTTACCATCGGGCCACAGCAGCGAGGCGACTATCGTCTGCATCCAGGTCGTGCCGCACTTGGGAGAGGCGCAGACGAAGATGTCACCTGGACGGTGGTCGTAGGCGGCCCACCTGGCGCTGTCAATGATGGCCGATCTATAGATTTTTTGCTGCAGCCTCATCTAGGCCTCGTTTTCTTGTTTATGCTTCTCCGGTACCATCCTAGCAACCGCATGGGCGCACGTGAAGCGCGCCGCCTGTGCCATCTGTCTCAAGTCTG
>JBJMIY010000298.1:0-5007 GCA_045806605.1 Rubrobacteraceae bacterium | reverse complement strand
CCTGACGCGGTGCGCATCGCCGGTACCGTCTACGACGGAGCGGGCGAGCCTGTCACGGACGCGATGGTGGAGATCTGGCAGGCCAACCGCTCCGGCCGCTACGCGCACCCGGAAGACGACCGCGACGACCTGCCGCTTGAGGAAGGCTTCACGGGCTTCGGCCGTTGCCCGACGGGCGGCGATGGTCGCTACGTGTTCGTGACGGTCAAGCCGGGCGTCGTGCCAGGCCCCGGCGGGCGTCTCCAGGCGCCGCACATAGACGTCCTGATCTTCGCGCGCGGGCTACTCAGGCAGCTCGTCACCAGGATCTACTTCCCCGACGAAGAGGCGGCCAACGCATCTGATCCGCTGCTCTCTTCCATCGAAGATCCGGCGGCGCGCTCGACGCTCGTCGCCCGCCAGGTGGACGGCGCGCTCGAGTTCGACATCCACCTCCAGGGCGACAACCAGACCACGTTCTTCGATGTCTGAGGACCTCTTCGGCCCGATCTTCGTCCCGGACAGGTTCCGGGAGGCCGTCTCCGGCAGCGCCTGGCTGCAGGCTATGCTCGACACGGAGGGCGCACTGGCCGTTGCGCAGGCGCGGGCAGGTCTCATCCCCGATGAGGCCGCGAAGACTATCGTCTCCCACTGCGACTCGGCACTCTTCGATCCAGATGAGATCGGTCACCAGGGCCGCGCCGCTGGCAACCCCGTACCGCCGCTCGTGCGCTCTCTTACCACGGCCGTCTCGGAGGTGTCCGAAGATGCAGCCCGCTACGTCCACAAGGGGGCCACGAGCCAGGATGTAACCGACACCGCCATGATGCTCGTCGCGAAGCGCGCCCTCGGCCTGATCCTCGCCGAGTTGGACGGGATCTCATCGGCCTGCGCCCGGCTCGCGGAGTCCCACAGGGACACCATAATGGCAGGTCGGACGCTCCTCCAGCAGGCGCTGCCGACGACCTTCGGCCTCAAGGCGGCGGGCTGGCTCGTCTCGGTGCTAGAGGCCAGGAGACAGCTACTCGACGTACGCTCGCCTCGCCTCGCCGCGCAGCTGGGCGGGGCGGTCGGGACGCTGGCCTCGCTTGGTCCGAACGGAACGAAGGTCTTGCGCGAGTTCGCGCGGGAGCTGGATCTCGCCGAGCCTGTGGTGCCGTGGCACACCAACCGGACGCGGGTTGCAGAGGTCGGAGGCGCGCTCTCGCTCGCCGCGGGCGTTCTCGGTAAGATCTCGCTCGACGTGATACTGCTGTCCCAGACAGAGGTCGGGGAGGTCGAGGAGCCGTCTGACGGCGGGCGCGGCGGCTCCTCGACGCTGCCCCACAAGCGAAACCCTATCCTCTCCGTGACCGCGGCGGCGAGCGCCAGCCGGGTCGTAGACCTCTCGCGTACGCTCGAGGTAGCGATGATAGCGGCGCACGAGCGGCCCGCGGGCGCGTGGCACTCCGAGTGGGTGACCCTCTCCGACGCGCTTGCTCTGACCGGCGGAGCCGCCGTCGCGATCCGCGAGGTGACGGAGGGGCTGCAGGTCCATACCGAGAGGATGCGAGAGAACCTGGACGCGACAGGGGGTCTGCTCCTCGCCGAGAACCTTACCACGGTCGCCTCGGAGCGCCTCGGACGGCTGAAGGCGCACGACCTCGTGCAGGCGGTGGCGCGGCGGGCCGCCGATGGCCGGAGTTCGTTTCGCGAGGAGCTTCTGGGAGACGATGAGATTCGCGAAGTTCTCTCCGAGGAGGAGATCGACGCCGCGCTCGACCCGGCCGGCTATCTTGGATCGGCGGGGACCTTCGTAGACCGGGCTCTCGCCCTGTACAGTAAGGAGGGACTGGTATGACTGAGCAGACCACCGTCGAGCTGCACCACGTGCTCGAAGGTCCGGAGGACGCGCCCGTGCTCGTAATGGCGAACTCCCTGGGTACCATGCTGCGCATGTGGGACGATCAGGCGCCGGAGCTGCGCGAGCGTTTTCGCCTGCTGCGCTACGACCATCGCGGTCACGGGGGATCGCCCGTCCCGCCGGGGCTGTACGAGATCGAAGATCTCGGGCGGGATACCCTGGCGCTGTTCGACCGGCTGGGGATCGAGCGCTTCTCCTTCTGCGGCCTCTCGATCGGGGGTATGGTCGGCATGTGGCTGGCCAGCGAGGCCCCGGAGCGCGTCGAGCGCCTGGTGCTCTGCTGCACCTCGGCCCTGCTCGGCCCGAGAGAGCTCTGGGACGAGCGCATACGGGTCGCCACGGGGCAGGGCATGGACGCCCTCGTGGACAGCGTCATCGTGCGCTGGTTCACCCCGGAGTTCTTCTCCAGCAATCCCGAGGCCGTGGAGAAGGCGGCCCGCATGCTGCGTGAGACGAACCCCGAGGGCTACGCCGGTTGCTGCGCGGCGATCCGGGACATGGACCTGCGGAGCAGGCTTTTCTCGATAACGGCCCCGACGCTGGTCATCGCGGGTTCTGAGGACCCCGCGACCCCGCCCGAGCACGGCGAGCTCATCCGCGACTCCATCCCCGGCGCGGACTTCGAGGTGGTGCCGGACGCCTCTCACCTCGCGAACATTGAGCGGCCCGAGGTCATTACGCGCGCGATCCTCGAGCACCTGGAGCCGGTCGTGAGGCAGGGGAGATGACCCCGGACGACCCTCTCTACGAGCGTGGGATGCGGGTACGGCGGGAGGTGCTGGGCGACGACTACGTGGACACCGCACTCGAGCGCGCGACTGGCTTCACCACCGACTTCCAGGACCTCATCACGCGCTACGCCTGGGGTGAGATCTGGTCCCGCCCGGGGCTGGACCGCAGGACGCGCAGTTGCATAACGTTGATGGCGCTGATGGCCCTGGGCAGGCTCGAGGAGCTTGAGTTGCACGTCCGCGCTGCGCTGCGCAACGGCCTGAGCGCGGATGAGATCAAAGAGGTCATCCTACACGGCGCGATCTACTGCGGGGCGCCGGCCGCCAACTCGGCCTTCGCCGTCGCCCGGCGCGTCCTCGCCGAGCACGACGGTGGGGTCTCGTAGAGAGGGCGCTTCGCAAAGCGCCTCCTCCATACGCCAGGTGCTTCAAAACTCCAGGACCTCGTAGACCGAGACCTCGCGGAAGCCAAGGTCCTCGTAGAACTTGCGGCCCCGTCCGTTCGCCGCCGCTACCTGGAGGGAGATGCCGTCGGCGCCCCTTTCCCTCGCCCACGCCTCGACGCTCTTCAGGAGTGCCCGGCCCATACCGCGGTTCCTGAGCTCCGGCTCGACGAAGACATCGTCCACGGAGGCCCAGGTTCTCTGGCGGAACGTCGGAGAGCCCTCCCGCAGCTCGCCCGAGATAAAGCCCACGGTTCGTCCATCTGACTCCGCGACGAAGAGGAAGGCGTGGCTGCCGCTCGTCAGGTCGGCGAGAAAGCGGCGCATCACCCGCTCGGCCCCTGGGGCGGTGGCGTAGATCCGGTCGTGGCCGGTGTGCTCCTCGGCGCTCCGCATCCAGAGCCGGGCCGCCTCCGCTGCGTCCTCCCGGCGTCCGGGCCTGATGGTGAAGTCTCTTTCGTCAGACACCCCCAAATCCTAACCCATGCGCTATGATCCTGGACGCTACGAGAGGAGCCGGGCACGGAGCGCAGCGCCGCACAGGAGCAGAGGTTCTGGGAGGTGGACGCCGCACGCGGGGTCGCCATCGTGATGATGGTCGTCTACCACCTGATGTACGACCTGGACTACTTCGGCGGCTACGACATCGAGGCCACCTCGGGGTTCTGGGCGCGCTTCGCGGACGCTACGGCTGGCACCTTCCTGTTCCTGGTTGGCGTCTCTCTGGCCATCAGCTACTCCAGGGCGAGCGCCGCCCGGCCGGGCCGGAGCCTCTTCGGCAAGTACCTGCTAAGGGGGATCAGGATCCTCGCCTACGGGATGGCTCTGACCGTCGTGTTCCTCATCTTCGGGATGGGGATCGTCGCGTTCGGTATCCTGCACCTGATCGGGGTGTCCATAATACTCGCCTACCCCCTCCTGAGGTACCGCTACGCGAACCTGTTTCTCGGCCTCTCGATTATCGCGGTCGGGGTTTACATTAGGATCGAAGGCTTCTCTTCGGAGAGCCCGTGGCTGCTGCCTTTCGGCGTTGTGCCCGAGAACCTCGTCATGCCTGACTACAGGCCGCTGCTCCCCTGGTTCGGGGTCGTGCTCCTCGGCCTCTTCGCGGGGAACGCCCTCTACGGGAACGGCAGAAGGCCTGCGCTCTTCGCGGATAAGGCACCCGTAGCCACGAAGCCCCTCCTCCCGCTCGGGAGGAACTCGCTGTTCATCTACCTGGTCCACCAGCCCATCCTCATTTTGCTGCTCGCATCGCTCGGGGTGATACAGGTCGGTTTCCTCTAGAACCGGCCTGTGCTCGATGGCAACATCCCTCGACCAACGCCATCGACAGCGTAGCTCTCCTGGTGCTCCTGGTAGCGCTTGTAAGCCTCCTGGCGTGGCAATGAGAACGCTACGGTAATTTGGGAGCGGTGGGGTTCTTCGCCGCGAATTACCAGTGCCCTTCCATTTTCCCCCGGCACCGGGTACAGTTAAGCGCGTGTTTCTGAGGGCGAACGGGGAGGTGCGCCAGCGAGAAACGAAGCTTGACCGATAAGCTCGGCGGGACCGTTGAGGCTTACGGGGTAGGGGAACAACCGCAATCCAAGCGCCAGGACTCCGGCGTGCTTTTCAGGGGCCGGAGTTGACGAGGCAGACGTTCATCGAAGCATTCGGCGGGTGCGTCTCGGCCCTCGGGCGGTCGTCAGGGCGGCGACAAATCTCGGCGGCGACGCCGGGGACAAAACGCCGCTCACGCCCATAGATCTCCTCTCCCTTCACCCCTGCCAGCGGGACCTGCCCGTGGACGAAAAGGAGAGAGGGAGGTGTGCCCGTGTGCGGCATAGTGGGTTACGTTGGCAAGGAGCGGTGCGTCGAGGTCCTCATGGATGGCCTGAAGCACCTCGAATACCGGGGCTACGACTCGGCTGGGCTGGCCTTGCAGGTAGACGACCGGATAGAGACGATC
>JBJMIY010000297.1:0-21391 GCA_045806605.1 Rubrobacteraceae bacterium | reverse complement strand
GGCATGCTCATCGACTTCGACGTCGAGGGGCGCAGGGCCACGGCGGTCGAGCCGGTTCGCAGGACGTGGGTACCCTAGACGGCTCGCCTCGGGGGCGCGCCCGTTTACAATGAGGGGTGCGCCGTGCGTCGTGGGACTATTCACCAGGGGGATCTCGTGAACCAGCAGGACATCAGGGAGTTGAAGGTAGGGGACATAATGCAGTCCAACTGGCCCACGCTCGACCCCGAGCAGACCGTCGAGGACGTGATCAAGCTCTTCGCCGAGTCGAACCTCTCGGGAGCCCCGGTCGTCGAAGGGGATAGGCTGGTCGGGATACTCACCGAGGGAGACTTGATCTTCCAGGACGCCGACATCAAAGCTCCTGGCTTCCTCGACATCCTGGGGGGTCTCATCCCCCTGGGTAACTGGGACGAGTACAGGCAGGAGACGCTGAAGAGCGCCGGGGTGACCGTGGGCGAGGTCATGACGACGGATGTTCTGACGGTAGGCCCAGACGACTCCCTCTCCGAGGCGGCTACCATCATGGCCGAGGAGAGGATCAAGCTCCTGCCCGTCGCCGCGGAGGGGAGGCTTCGGGGGGTCGTGACCCGCATGGACATCCTTACCCTCCATGTCCTAAACCCCCGCCGGTAGCGCTCCTTGAGTGGCGTGGCCTCGGGCGTCCGCATCCCCAGCCGGACCTGGGCCCAGATAGACCTCGGCGCCGTGCGGCACAACGTCCGCGCCCTCAAGCGCAGGGCCGGAGGAACGCGCCTCATGGCGGTCGTGAAGGCCGACGCCTACGGCCACGGCGCTGTCCGTGTCTCCCGCGCCGCGCTCGAGGCCGGGGCTGACTCTCTAGCCGTCGTCACCGTCGAGGAGGGCGCCGAGCTGCGGCGCGCCGGGATCAAGGCCCCGATACTGGTCTTCACCGATCTCCTGCCGGACAGGCTGCCCCTCGCTGAGGAGCTTCGACTCACCGTCACCGCGCACTCGCTCGCGAGCGCGCGCCGCGTCGCCGCCCGCCCCGGCCTCGAGGCGCACCTGAAGGTAAACACGGGGATGAACCGCTGGGGCGTCGAGCCTCACCAGGTGGGGGAGGCGCGCAAGATCCTGGACCCCCAGCTTTCGGGCGTCTACACGCACCTCGCCTCGGCGGACCGCGATGAGGTCGCGACGCGGCGCCAGCTCTCCCTCTTCGACGCTGTGCTGGCCGCCCACCCTTTCGGCGGCGCGCTGGTGCATGCTGCGAACTCCGCCGGCACCCTCTGGCACCCCGATGCGCGCTACGACTGCGTACGTCCCGGCGTGGCCCTCTACGGCCTCCACCCTGCAGGCGACGAGGGAGACCCTTCCTCCGAAGGGCTGAGGCCTGCAATGGTCCTCAAGAGCTACGTCGCCGACACGCGGCGGCTGGAGGCGGGCGATGGGGTATCCTACGGGTTGACCTTCACGGCCGGCTCGACGACGTTCGCGGCTACGGTGCCTGTAGGGTACGCCGAGGGGTACAGGCGGGCGCTCTCGGGACGGGCCGAGGCCCTCATCCGGGGCGAGCGGCGTCCCCTTTTGGGACGGGTCACGATGGACGCCTGCGTCTTCGAGGTGGACGGGACAGTGGAGGTCGGGGACGAGGTCGTGCTGCTCGGCGAGCAGGCCGGCGGGCGGGTGACGGCGGAGGAGATCGGCGCGTGGGCCAGCACGATAAACTACGAGGTAACGACCGGGGTCAACCCCCGGCGCGTCGAGAGGAGCTACGAGGATGTTCGAGGACCTTAACTGGAAGTACGCCGCCCGGCGCGCGGCGGTGGTCATCGCGATCTACCTGGGCCTGCTCTACGTCTTGAGCATCGCTTTCCCGGAGAGCGGCTTCAGGCTGGAGACCCGCGAGCAGATCCTGAGCCTCCTCGTGAACGCCGTCATGTTCTTCTTCGTCTTTACCCTGGTCTACGCCTTAGTGGACCGCAGCCGCCGCCGGCGCCTGGGAGAGACGACCCAGAGTGGCAAGCCGGGCAAGCCCACCGGCGAGGCCGAAGGGTCGTCCGGGCCACTGAAGGGGCGCCCCAACCCGAACACGAGCCGCAAGAAGGCCCGCCGGAAGCGGTAACTTTTGGACCTCCGCGAGGTGCTCGGGCCGCCACTCGACGTCGGAAGGCTACTGGACGCCGTCCCTGAGATTTCCCTCTCGAGGGGCGTCGAACAGAGCCCTTACCACCACCTCGACACCTTCGAGCACACCCTCGAGGTCGTGCGGGGCGTCGAGCGCGAGCTGGAGGAAGCCCGGCTGGGGGCCCGCGTCGCCCAGCACCGCGTCGAGGGGCTCCGCCTCGCCGCCGCTCTCCACGACGTCGCCAAGCCCGTGACGCGCGGCGAGGTCGAGGGGAAGGTGCTCTTCGTCTCCCACGACTCTCTGGGCGCCAGGCTCGTTTGCAGGATCTGCCGCCGGCTCGGTCTCTCCGCCTCCCTCACGGACCTTGCGGCGACGCTCACCGCGCTCCACCTGAAGATAGGGTTCATGGAGAGCGATCGCACGGACTTCACCCCGGGGAGGCTCGCCCGGGCCGCAGGTCCCTTCGGGGAGGAGCTCGCTGTCCTGAGCTGGGCCGACCGCCTCGCAGCCCAGGGCCCGCGCCTCAAGCCCGAGCACGTCGAGCGCCACCAGGTCCTATGCGCCCGGTTCCTGAAGACGAGCCGCGCGCTCGGCCCCCACCTTGAGCCCGACTACGGGGCGCTCGCCGGGAGGTTGGCACCTGGTGACCCGGCTCAACCCGCGGACGTCGGTTACGCCGCGAGCCGTCTGCGGCTCCTCGCGTCCCGCGGGACGGGCGGGGAGAGGGCGTTCGCGCGGGTCCCGCGGCTGCTCTGAGGCCGGCATCCTGGTAGAATCGCGGCCATCGGCAAACCGGCTCCGTGAGGGCCGGGGGAGGCAAGGATTTGCGCATAAAACGGGCGAAGAGGGACCGTTGGATCCTGGGCGTCTGCGGCGGCATAGCCCACACTTACGGGTGGAGCTCCAATATGGTGCGGCTCGCGGCCGTTGTGCTCGCGATCATCATCCCCGGGTTCAGCGTGATACCGGTGATCGCGATCTACGTCCTGCTCGGCGCCATCATGCCTGAGAGCGAGGAGTACTAGCGCTTGGAGTTCGCGGAGGCCCAGAAGGAGGCTCTAGGCTGCACCAGATGCGGCCTCTGTCACTCGAGGACTCAGGTCGTCTTCGGCGAAGGCCCATTGAACGCCGAGTTGTTCGTCGTGGGGGAGGCCCCCGGTTTCAACGAGGACAGGGAGGGTAGACCCTTCCGCGGGGCCTCGGGAATGCTCCTCGAGCGGCTGCTCTCCTCAGCCGGGCTCGAGCGCGAGAGAGTTTACATGACCACCCTGGTCAAGTGCCGCCCGCCAGGGTCGCCGCCCCGCTCGCCGAAACCCTCGGAGGTGAGCTCCTGCCGGCCTTACCTCGTCGCCCAGCTCGCGGCGGTGGACCCGAAGGTCGTGGTAGCAATGGGAGACCTGGCGAGCCGGGTCCTCACCGGGAGGAAGGAAGCGGTCTCGCGCATACGAGGCCGGGCCATCCCCCTGGACGGACGCTACGTCTTCCCCACGCTCTCCCCATCGCTCGCGCTCTACACCCCGGCGGACAGGGCGCTCCTGATCTCGGACTTCTCCCGCCTCCCCGAGCTTCTCGAGGCAGACCGCCCCTCGACCTACGAGACCCTGAACGTACCGCACGCCCCCACCGAGCGCGAACCCCTCCAACCCGGCCTCTGGTGACGACTCCGGAAGCTAGAGCAACCGGCTTCTCGGGACACGCTCAAGGAATAGAGACCTCCAGGTCTCGGCATAGTAGTTCACAACTACGAAGTGCTCGGGCATTTCGTTGTACAGATGGCGCGAGTCTTTGAGGCAAGCCATCTGCGCTTCGGGTAGAGTCTGTACTCGAACGTCGTGAACATTGCGCTGGTTGTATTGGTTGTATTGTATCGGCAGCGATGCTTCGGCCCTTTAACTAGTACGTCCCCTCGGTTCTCATGGAGGCCTGATAGTGAGTGTGGAACTCGAAGGTCTTGACGAGACCGCGCTCGAACGGCTGGCCGCGAGCCTGGCCGCCCGCCTCGAGCCTGGGGACGTCGTCGTGCTCGCCGGCGAGGTAGGCTCGGGCAAGACGACCTTCGTGCGGGCCGCGGCCCGCACTCTTGGCGTCGAAGGGCGGGTGACGAGCCCGACCTACCAGATCGCGCGTGGCTACGAGGGCGCCGTGGAGGGTCGCCCGGTGACGGTGAACCACCTTGACCTTTACCGCCTCGAGGGCCTCGAAGACAGGGACGCGCTCGAGCTCGACGACTACTTGGACCCCGGCGCCGTCACCTTCGTCGAGTGGGCCTCGAGGGAGGCACTCGGCCTAATTGAGAACCCGACCGTCGTCCGTATCGCCCACCAGACGCCGTCGACGCGCCGGGTGAGCGTATCCGGCCCCGCCGTGGAGCGTCCAAGCAGGTGCTGATCCTCGCTTTCGATGCCTCGACTCCGGTGATCACCGTCGCCGTCGCCAGAGCCGAAGGGGAAGCGCGCGAGGTCCTCGCCGAGGTCTCGGTCTCCGCCCGCGGCGCCTCCGAAACCCTGCTCCCCGCCATCGACGCCGGGCTGGATCTCGCGGGTGAGAGACTAGGCTCGGTGGAACTCGTGCTGGCCGGCGTGGGACCCGGAACCTTTACCGGCATCCGCATCGCCGCCACCACGGCCAGGGCGCTCGCTCTGGCGACGGGGGCCGGCCTCTCGAAGAACTCCACCCTGGCGGCCCTCGCATCCCCCTCTCTCTTGGGCGGCCATCCCGACGTGCTCGCCGTCCTCGACGCCAGGCGGGGCCAGGTATTCGCCCAGCGGTTCCCGGCGGGCGGACCGGCGACCCATATCTACTGCGAGAGGCCGGAGGACCTCTCTGTGGAAGGCGCTCCGCTCGTCGTCGGCGACGGCGCGGTGCGCTACAGGGCCGCGCTCTCGGCTCTGGGTAGCATCCCGCCGGACGACTCGCCGTTGCACCGAGTAACGGCGACCGGGCACGTACTCTCAGCCGACCTCGCACCCGTCGACGCGGGTGATCTCGTCCCCATCTACGTCCGCGAGCCGGACGCCGAGGTCAGGCGTGACCTCAACCCCTGGAGCCGCCCGTGAGCGAGACGCAGCCACACTTGCGCCCGATGGAGGCTTCGGATCTGGCCTCCGCCATAGAGGTGGATACTCTGTGTCTTCCCCGACCCTGGAGCGAGGCGATCTGGCGCGAGGAGATCGAGAGCCCATTCACCCTCTTCCTCCTCCTCGAGAAGGAAGGTGAGATCCTCGCCCAGATAGGGGTGAGGTACCTGGCCGACGACCTGCACGTAACGACGCTCGCCGTCCGCCCCGAGCACCGCCGCAGGGGATACGCCCACGCCCTCCTCGAAGCAGCGCTCGGCGCGTTCCCCGAAGCCCGCCGCGTACACCTGGAGGTACGCCCCAGCAACGTCCCCGCCCGCTCCCTCTACGAGTCTCTAGGCTTCGTCACGACGGGCCGCCGTCGCCGCTACTACGGCGATGAGGACGCGCTGCTCATGACCCGCTACCTCCCGGCTCATCGCTAGAGCTCCGCCGCTTCTCGCGCTCTTCCCTGCGGTGTTTGAGGGCCTCGGGCGGCTCGAAGGGCTTAAGGAGAAGAAGCGCAGGTACCAGACAGGCAAGAAAAGAAACGAAGATGCCGCCGGCGATCAGGGGATCGACCGGACCCCTGACCACGTAGATCAGGAATATCGCCAGAATTACCAGAGCTATGAAGGTGAAGAGCAGCGAGAAGGTCCGCATGGCGACCCGAGTATACCCGCGCGGGCCGTCAGTGTAGTATGCGCTACCGGGTGAATTGCTAATCTGAGTGGCTGGAGGCGCTTTTGCTCCTTATGGCTGCTTACACCGCCGTGCTAAACGCCTAGACGCTATACCCGATGAGGGGGCGCCGGCTCGCGATCCATCTGAGAACCCATCGGTCATCCTGGGTGTTATAAAAAGTCGATGATCCTTGCCATCGAAACCTCGTGCGACGACACCTGCGCCGCCGTCGTCGAGACAGACGGCCGGCGCGCGCTCTCCAACGTCGTCCATACTCAGACAGAACACGACCGCTACGGCGGCGTCGTCCCCGAGGTCGCCTCCCGTGCACACCTCGAACGGATTGACGGCGTGATCCAGAGTTCCCTCGCCGACGCCGGGACCTCTCTCGAAGACGTCGATAGCGTCGCCGTGACCGTGAGGCCGGGTCTGATCGGCGCGCTCCTCGTTGGCCTCTCGGCGGCGAAAAGCATTGCCTACGCGCGCTCGCTCCCGCTCGTGCCGGTGAACCACCTCGAGGGTCACGTCGCCGCCGCTTACCTGGCCGACCCAGCACTCGAGCCGCCTTTCGTCGCCCTGATCGCCTCCGGCGGTCACACCGCCCTCTACTCCGTGGACCGAAACCATCATATGCAACTCCTCGGGGAGACCCTGGACGACGCAGCGGGGGAGGCCCTCGACAAGGGCGCTCGCATGCTCGGGCTCGGCTTCCCCGGCGGACCCGCTCTACAGAAGGCAGCCCAGGACGGCGACAGGAACCGCTACGATTTCCCCGTGGCCTTGAAAAGGAGGGACAACCTGGACTTCAGCTTCTCGGGCCTGAAAACGAGCCTGCTCTACAAGCTGAAGGATCTAGGCGAGCAGCGGACCCGCGAGGAGTTGCCGCACCTGGCGGCGAGCTACGAGGCGGCCGCCGTCGAAGCACTCGTGCGCAAGCTCATGCGCGCCTCGGATATCGAGGATGCGCAGGCGGTAGTCGTCGCGGGGGGTGTCGCCGCCAACGCACGGCTGCGACGGACCCTGCAGGAGGAGTCTGAGAGGCTTGGTGCGAAGCTCGTCATCCCGCCGCCCGAGCTGTGCACGGACAACGCAGCCATGATCGGGGCCGCCGCTCCACACTCGCCCGCCATCGCCTATCCCCACTACCTGAGCCTGAACGCCCGCAGCGTCTGAAGACCCGCCCGGCATCATCGCCTTGACGCCCGATGCCCTATCTGTGAGAGTACAGTCCAGCGCTGAACAGGGTTCCCGGGGAGAACGCTTGATCGATTTCGGATGGACGAGGCTCGCTTACCTGCTGGTCGTCCTTTCCGTCCTGGCGGCCCTCGCCCGGCTGGGAGGCGCGGGTGCCGACCCCCGGCCCCTGGCCGCCGAACCCCCGGATAAGACACCGGTAGCGGAGGTCCCTCCCGCGGACGCAATGGACTCGCACGAGCACTCCGCACCACAGGCGGGTGCAGCCCCACGCGAGAACCCTGCGTCACCTGCTTTCGCCAGGCATCTGAGAAGGGCTACCGTCGGGGGTGCGTCCGCGGCTTCCGAGGCCGGCCGGGCCGTCTTCTACCGTCCGTCTCCCCCGAGCCCGCAGTCGGGTGCGGGCACCGCGCAGGGTCCAGGACCGTCCTGCAGCGACCTCGGGAGGTTTCCGAGCGGCGACAGGCTCGTCTTCCCGCTCCCCATGGGGTACGCGAACTCCTACGATGACACCTGGGGGGCGCCCCGGCCACAGGGCGGTCACGAGGGGACGGATCTGATGGCTCCGGCCGGCACGCCAGAGTACGCCGTAACGGACGGCACCATCGTGCCTGTAACCGGCTCGAACGGAAACGGCTGGAACACTCTGGGCGGCTACGCCCTCATGCTGAGGGCCGCCTACTCTGTGGGACCGGTCAGGGAGGGCGACCTCTTCTACTACGCGCACCTGGAGAAGGAGACCGCCTTACCGCTCGGCGCGGCCGTCCGGGCCGGGCAGGTGGTCGGGTACGCCGGCGACACGGGTCAGGGGCCGGAGGTGACACGCGGTCTCTTCCCGCCGCACCTGCACCTCGGGTGGTACGACGCGACGGGTGCGAGGAGCTACCTCCCCTCGGGAGCCATGAACCCCTACCCCCTGCTCGAGTGGATCACGGCCGGCGGCGGCGTCCTGGGCGGTGGCTCAAGCGCCCGCTACTGCGAAGTCCCGCGCTCCGGCCCTCCCATCCCTTCGGCCGGCGAGGACCGCTGGCCGGCCGCCAGAGACGCCGGTGCGAGGCCCGACCTCGACACCGGCCTGGAGAGACCGGCCCCCAGCACGGTCGCCAGGAAGGCAGCCGGGGTGCCTGAGCACCGACCCGCTCCCGCGAACAAAGACGCCCTAGCAAAGCCGCAGGACCGGACGCCGGGCAAGCACCCGCAAAAGACCACCGGAACAGCTTCTCCCGGGTCGCGACCCAGGGCAGACGAGCCACCCAACAAGCCTGTGGGCGGCGAGCCCACCAACAAGCCTGTGGGCGGTGAGCCTCCTCCGCATGCCGCGTCGCCGGAGGAACGGAGCCATGAAGACGGTTCCCACGCCCCGGGCTCCACCCTCAAAAACGAGCACGCCGGGGCAGAGGGGAGCAGACGTCCCGACAGGGGGCGGGAGCCCGCGCCAGACGGAGGGAAGGCCGGGAACGAGGAGGACGCGGCGAACGACCCCGGCTGGGACGCTCGCGCCGGGAAACCAGAGGAGCACAAACCCGAGGAGGAGAAACCCGAACAGGACCCCCGGCCGCCCGACGATGAGACCGCGCCTGACGAAAGCGAACCGTCTTCCGAGGCTGGATCTAGCGCAGATCCAGAGATCACAACCCCAGAATCCACGACCCCAGAGGCCGGCGGTTCAGAGGATGAGGACGGAGGACAGGAGACGACCTCTTCCGCACCGCCCGAGTAGGACGGCTACGCGTCGCGCAGCGAAGAGAAGGCGCGCTCGCGCTCCTCGCCGCTCAGGATGGTGCTCCGGGCGCACACGATGCACGTAGCGTGCAGGTTCTCGGGATGCTCCTTGACGTAGACCAGCACGACCTTCTTCGGGACCCTATACAGAATGTGCTCCGTACGTGTCCCGCAGCGCTCGCACGAGCGCTCCTCACGCCCCAACTCCTTGGGGATCCTGCTCAGGCTCGGTATGCGGTCTGGACGGAAAATGCTCGACGCGCTCACGTTTGAATTGTAACCCAGCCAGGAATATACTCTCCGTAATGTTGGCACTCTACCTACTAGAGTGCCAAACACAATAGCAACGCTGTGTGTCCTGTAGTTTAGCAGAGGAGGTCTGTGGTGGCGCACAAGGAGTTAAGGTTCGACACCGAGGCGCGCCGGGCGCTTGAGGCGGGCGTCAACAAGCTCGCTGACGCGGTCAGGGTGACGCTCGGTCCCAAGGGCCAGTACGTGGTACTGGACAGGAAGTTCGGTTCACCGACGATCACCAACGACGGCGTGACGATCGCGCGGGAGATCGAGCTCGAGGACATCTTCGAGAACCAGGGGGCGCAGCTCGTCAAGGAGGTCGCCACCAAGACCAACGACATCGCTGGTGACGGGACGACCACTGCGACGGTGCTGGCGCAGATCATCGTGCGCGAGGGCCTGAAGAACGTGGCGGCGGGCGCGAACCCGGTCATCTTGCGGGCCGGCATCCAGAAGGCTGTGGAGGCGGCGGTCGAGGCGGTAAGGGCCCAGTCCAAGGAGATCTCGGGCAGGGACGAGATCGCGCGGGTCGGCGCTATCAGCGCGCGCTCGGACGAGGTCGGCAACGTCATCGCCGATGCTATAGACAAGGTCGGCAAGGATGGCGTCGTCAACGTCGAGGAGGGGCAGACCTTCGGGCTCGAGCTCGAGTTCACCGAGGGCATGCAGTTCGACAAGGGCTACCTGAGCCCCTACTTCGTCACCGACCAGGAGCGGATGGAGGCGGTTCTCGAAGATCCGTACATCCTGATCGCCAACCAGAAGATCGGGAACGTCCAGGATCTCCTGCCTGTCTTGAACGCGGTCATGCAGACCAACCGCCCGCTGCTCATCATCGCCGAGGACGTCGAGGGCGAGGCTCTGGCCACGCTGATCGTCAACAAGTTGCGCGGCACCTTCACCGCGGCTTCGGTCAAGGCTCCCGGCTTCGGTGATCGGCGCAAGAGGATGCTCGAGGACATCTCCATCCTCGCCGGCGGCGAGGTCATCACCGAGGAGCTCGGCCTGAGGCTCGAGAACACGACGATCGACCAGCTCGGCCGCGCCCGCAGGGTCGTCATCACCAAGGATGACACCACCATTATCGACGGCGCGGGCGATGCCGAGGCGATCAGGGGCCGCATCAACCAGATAAGGGCCGAGCTCGAGTCCACCGACTCGGACTTCGATCGTGAGAAGCTGCAGGAGCGGCTCGCCAAGCTCGCGGGCGGCGTGGCCGTTATCAAGGTGGGCGCCGCGACCGAGACCGAGCTCAAGGAGCGCAAGCACCGCGTCGAGGATGCATTGTCCGCGACCCGGGCGGCTCTCGAGGAGGGCATCGTGCCCGGCGGCGGCGTCGCGCTCCTGCACGCGCAGGACGAAGTGGCCGGCCAGCTCGACTCGCTCGACGGCGACGAGAAGACCGGCGCGCGCATAGTGCACCGGGCGCTCGAGGAACCGATAAGGCAGATCGCCGAGAACGCGGGCGCCGACGGCTCCATCGTCGTCGACAAAGTGCGCTCGCGGGGCGGCGCCATCGGCTTCAACGCCCTAACCGGCGAGTACGAGGACCTGGTAGCGTCCGGCATCATCGACCCGGCGATGGTCACGCGAAGCGCGCTGCAGAACGCGGCCTCCATCGGGAGCCTCATCGTCACCACCGACGTGGTGGTGGCCGAGCCCGAGGAGGAAGCGCCTGCGATGCCAGGAGGCGGCATGGGCGGCATGATGTAGTTAGAGGCGATGCATCAGCGTCTCTAACAGGGCGGCGCTCCTTTCGGGGCGCCGCCTTTTCGTTCTGGAATGCTGCGTGCCGTGCGGAGCGGCTACACTGGCACATAAACTGTGCGCTTCGTTTCCTCTATCTGTTCAATCCGGTCACTTAGACGTTTGCATGTGCCCTGCGGCCATCTGCGGATTTCCGAGTGTGGTTCTCATGTACGTTCTATCCTTACCCTTTGCTCGCTCCCTGATCTCGGGGCCGGCTCGGACGTAGACGTCCGTGCGAGGCGTCATTCCGTAACCCTTTCTGTTTCGCCGGGGTCCCAGAGGGTATATATTGCGGCCAAGTGGCGACCGAATAGGAGGGAGCGAGGCGGTGGGTAGGGGACTCTACCTGATCATCGCTGTTCTGGTGGTGATACTCCTGATCGTGCTCGCATTGTCGTTCGTTACGTAAAAGGGCCCATATAAGGAGGCGAGAGATGCGGGGCGGAGTTCTAAACCTGGTGATCGCAGTGCTGGTGATAATCCTGCTCGTATACATCATCCTGCAGGTGATCCAATAGCCCTGGCGATCGAGTGAACAGCGGGAGAAAGGAGAAGACGGGGTGTCGCTAAACACGGTGATCTACGTGCTGCTGATCATACTGGTCGTTGTCGTGATACTGGCGCTGCTGGGGGTAGTCTAGGGACCTCGAGGGCGGCACGCCTGACGGCTTGACCCCTGCGAGAAGGCGGGGTAGCATAACCGCGATTTGCAGCGGATAGCAGAGAGTATTATCGAAGCCCACGGAGGACGTCCTCCGTGGGCTTCGTCGCGCCTGCTCGGGGCGGTTAGAAAGGAGTCCTGTAACGTCTATGGATATTGAGATCGGAAAAGGCAAAACGGCGCGGCGGGCCTACGGCCTCGACGAGATCGCCATTGTCCCCAGCCGCAGGACCCGCGACCCCGAGGACATAGACATCTCCTGGTCGTTGGGCAACCTGCACCTGGACCTGCCTTGCCTCGCCAGCGCGCTGGACGCCGCCGTGGACCCGAATACGGCGGGCATCATAGGGTCTCTAGGGGGCCTCGCCGTCCTCAACCTCGAGGGGTTGCAGACTAGATACGAGGATCCCGGTCCCGTCTTCGAGGAGATAGCGAGCCTGCCCGAGACGAAGGCTACGCGGGTCATGCAGGACATCTACGCCGAGCCCATCAAGGAGGAGTTGATCTTCCGCCGCGTCCAGGAGATAAAGGATAGGGGCGTCATAGCCGCTGCATCCCTCACGCCCCAGCGGGTCGAGCGCTACCACCGGGCCGCCATAGAGGCGGGCCTCGACGTGCTCGTCGTGCAGGGGACGGTGGTCTCGGCCGAGCACGTCTCGAGCAAGGTCAAGCCCCTCAACCTGATGGAGTTCGTCCCGTCGTTGAACGTGCCCGTCATCGTCGGCGGCTGCGCGAGTTACTCGACGGCCCTCCACCTCATGCGCACGGGCGCCGTGGGGGTTCTGGTCGGCGTGGGTCCTGGCCGCATCTGCACTACGCGCGGCGTGATCGGGGTCGGCGTGCCGCAGGCGACCGCGGTCGCCGACGCCGCCGCGGCCCGGATGCGTCACTACCTGGAGACCGGCGAGTACGTCAACGTCATCGCCGACGGCGGGATGCGCACCGGCGGGGACGTGGCCCGAGCTATCGCTTGCGGGGCCGACGCCGTCATGCTCGGGAGCGCGTTTGCGAAAGCAGAGGAGGCGCCGGGCCGCGGGTACTCGTGGGGGATGGCGACCTTCCACCCCACCCTTCCACGCGGCACCCGCATAAGCACCAGGACGAACGGCACGCTCGAGGAGATCCTGGTCGGTCCGGCCCACGAGAACGACGGGACCTTGAACCTCATGGGCGCCCTGCGGATGAGCATGGCGACTACCGGCTACCAGAACATCAAGGAGTTCCAGAAGGCCGAGGTCATGTACGCGCCGTCGCTGAACACGGAGGGCAAGCGCGACCAGCGCGACCAGCGCGTCGGGATGGGCGGGTAGTGATCCTCGTCCTGGACTTCGGCGGCCAGTACGCTCAGCTCATCGCCCGCCGGGTCCGCGAGGCCCGCGTCTACTCCGAGCTCATCCCATACGACACGCCTGTTGAGGAGATAAGGCGTCGGAACCCGGAAGGCATCATCCTCTCCGGTGGCCCAAGCAGCGTCTACGAGGATGACGCTCCTAAAGTAGACGGTGCGCTCTTCGACCTGGGCGTACCCATCCTGGGCATCTGCTACGGGATGCAGCTCATGGCGCTGGCTCTGGGCGGGGAGGTGGGCGCCGTCCAGATCCGGGAGTACGGCCGCTCCGACATAGTAGTAAAGAGCCACGACGGCCTCTTCGCCGGCACACCGGACGAGCAGAAGGCCTGGACGAGCCACGGCGACGCGGTCTTCGCCGTCCCCGAGGGCTTCGAGACAACAGCCGAGACGCCCTCCGCCCCGATCATCGCCTTCGAGGAGCGCGAGAAGGGCCGTTACGGAGTTCAGTTCCACCCCGAGGTGCGCCACACGGAGTACGGGCTGGAGATGCTCAAGAACTTCCTCTTCGAGGCCTGTGAGTGCAAGCCGGAGTGGACGCCGGTAAACATCATCAACGACGCCGTCGAGAGGATAAGGGAGCAGGTAGGCGACGCCAAGGCCATCTGCGGACTCTCCGGCGGGGTCGACTCGTCCACCGCTGCGATGCTCGTCCACAGGGCGATCGGCGACCACTTGACATGCGTCTTCGTGGACCACGGGCTCTTGCGCCAGAACGAGGCCGAGCAGGTCGTCGAGGCTTTCGGGGAGAACTCGGATGTGCCCCTGATTCACGTGAACTCCTCGGCACGTTTCCTGGACAAGCTCGCCGGGGTCACCGACCCCGAGGCGAAGCGCAAGATCATCGGTGAGGAGTTCATCCGCACCTTCGAGGAAGAGGCAGGCAACATCGAGGACGCGAAGTTCCTGGTACAGGGAACTCTATATAGCGACGTGATCGAGAGCGGCACGCGCGACGCCGCCCGAATAAAGAGCCACCACAACGTCGGCGGGCTGCCCGAGGTGATGGACCTGGACCTCGTCGAACCTCTTCGCAACCTCTTCAAGGACGAGGTGCGGGTCGTGGCGGCGGAGCTCGGCATGCCCGAGAGGCTCGTGTGGCGCCAGCCTTTCCCCGGACCGGGGCTCGCCATAAGGGTCATCGGGGACGTGACGGCCGAGAGGCTCGAAATCCTGCGCCGGGCCGACGCCGTGCTGCAGGACGAGATCCGGTCCGCCGGCCTCTACCGCGAGTTGTGGCAGAGCTTCGCCGTGCTGCCGGCTATCCACTCCGTCGGCGTGATGGGTGACGCCCGCACCTACGCCTACCCCATCGTCATCCGCGCCGTAACCAGCGACGACGCGATGACCGCAGACTGGGCGCGACTCCCCTACGACCTCCTCGAGAAGATAAGCAACCGCATCATCAACGAGGTCCCCGGCGTGAACCGCGTGGCGCTCGACATCACCAGCAAACCCCCGGGCACCATCGAGTGGGAATGAATAAGTTTCAGGTATCAGGTTACAGGAATCAGGTAAAACCCATAACCTGAAGCCTCCCTCAATACCCTCCAGCGTATTCCAGGAATCCGTAGTAGTTCACTATTCCTGCGGTGGTCGGATCGCCGACGTAGCCGTAGTTGGCAGGCCGGGAGGCGACCTCGGCGCGTAGCTGATCCAGTATGGCCTGTGGGTCGCCTGTGCAGTGGCCGTTGGCGATGCACAGGGCGGCTTGCTGATCGGCTGTTTAACAGAGATTTAGCGTAGAGTTTACCGAGCTGAAACTACGGCGCGGGCGACTTGCCCTAATATCGTGCCCGAATGTGGCCTACCTGTTATAGCGGTGCGAAGAAGGGAGCGAAGGGGTTGAATAGGATCGCGCGGTTCAGGCTACCGGTAGCGATGGGTCTTCTCCTGGCGCTGACGTTCGTCATTGCCGCTTGCGGCGGGAGCGGTGCCAGCGAGAGCGAGGACGTCTCGGGGAACATCAGCATCGAGGGCTCCAGCACCGTGCAGCCGATCACACAGGCGGCGGCGGAGTTGTTCCGGGAGCAGAACCCGGAAGCGCGCATCGAGGTCGGCGGCGCTGGCACCAGCGACGGTTTCGAGGCGTTCTGCAATGGCGAAACACAGATCTCCGACGCTTCCAGGCCGATAGACGTGGCCGAGGAGGTGCCGGTGTGCGAGGAGAACGGGGTGGAGTTCATTGAGATCCCGATCGCCTACGATGGCATCTCGATAGTGGTCAACAAGCAGAACGACTGGGCGACCGATGTCACGAGCGAGGAGCTCAAGACGATGTGGGAGCCGGCGGCAGAGGGCAAGATCAACCGGTGGAACCAGGTGCGCTCCAGCTGGCCCGACAAGCCGTTGGACCTGTACGGTCCGGGTACCGAGTCGGGTACTTATGAGTTCTTCAACGAGACCATCGTCGGGAACGAAGAGGAAGTCAACCGCTCGGACTACGAGGCCAGCGAGGACGACAACGTGCTCGTTCAGGGAGTCGCGGGGGATGTGAACGCGCTGGGCTACTTCGGCTACTCCTACTACGAGAACAACACTGACAAGCTCAACTTGCTCGCCGTTGACGGCGTCAAGCCCACTCCGGAGACCATCCGCTCCGGCGAGTACATTCTCTCCCGCCCGCTGTTTATCTACGTGAGCACCGATGCGCTGAAGAACAACAAGGCAGTAGAGTCATTCGTGGACTTCTACCTGGATAACCTGGATAAGGTCGTTCTCGCCGCGAAGTACGTGACGATGCCTGACAGCCTGGAGAAGGAGGCCTACGCCCAGTTCGAGAACCGCACGACCGGCACCGTGTTCAACGCGGATGGCAAGCCGAAGGGCGGCGACCTGGAGACGGCCCTCAAGCAGTCGCAGTAACTGTTGGTGCTGGGACGGGTCTACTTGTAACATTGGGGGGTCGGCGCAGTAGCTGACTCCCCACTTTCTCTGCTAACGAGGTTTCGGAGGGTTTTCGGTGGCAGTCGAAGCTGGAGGGACGAGGTCCCAGACGGACGTCTGGAAGCGCAATAGCCGCACCAGGGAGGCCAGGGAGCAGGTAATAAAGGTCCTGCTCGCGGCCTGCGCGTACCTGTCCATCTTCACGACGTTCGGGATCGTCGTCGTGCTCTTCGAGGAGACTTTGCGGTTCTTCGTCGAGGTCTCTCCGGTGGAGTTCCTGACCTCGACCCGGTGGGCGCCGCAGCAGGACGCCTTCGGCATCCTGCCGCTCGTCTACGGCACGCTCATGGCGACCGTCATCGCCATAGCCGTGGCGCTCCCTGTGGGGTTGCTCACGGCCATCTACCTCAGCGAGTACGCGCCGACGTCGCTCAGGCGGTGGCTCAAGCCGGCGCTGGAGATCCTGGCCGGCGTGCCCACCGTAGTCTACGGGTACTTCGCCCTGACGTTCATCACCCCGTTCTTCAGGGACAGCATCTTCCCTTCCATAGGCTCGTTCAATGCGCTCTCCGCCGGCCTAATCATGGGCGTGATGATCATACCGACGGTGGCCTCGGTCAGCGAGGACGCCATCTACGCGGTGCCGCAATCGTTGCGGGAGGGCGCTTACGCTTTAGGCGCGACCAGGCGAGAGACAGCGACGAAGATCGTGGTGCCGGCAGCTCTCTCCGGGATCGTTGCGGCGGTGATCCTGGGCGTCTCTCGCGCCATCGGGGAGACGATGATCGTGACCATAGCGATGGGCTCCCAGCCGAACTTCGGCGGGAGTCCTCTGGAGAGCATGCAGGCTATGACGGCGTACATCGTGCAGGTGGTGGGCGGTGAGACGCCGCGCGGCTCGATCACCTTCAAGTCCATATTCGCGGTGGGGTCGGCTTTGTTCCTGATAACCCTGACCCTCAACCTCGTGAGCTACTGGTTCGTCCGGCGATACAGGGAGATCTACTAGTGGCGCAGAGCACATCGCAGGTGAAGCGGCGCGGAGAATCGGACTTCAAGGCTTCCATGTCCACGCGCTACGGGCTCGACTGGGCCTTCACCGTGCTGGTTACGGTGGCGGCGCTGATCGGGATAATTGTCCTGGTGGTGCTGCTGGTGGACGTGACCCGGGACGGATCGTCGATGCTCAGCCTGAACTTCCTGACGAGCTTCCCGTCCCAGATCTTCCCCGAGAACGGGGGCATCTACCCAGCGCTCATCGGCTCGCTATGGCTGCTGGGGTTGACGACCCTCATTAGCGTGCCGCTGGGTCTCGGGGCCGCAGTGTACCTCGAAGAGTACGCACAGGACACGCATATCAACCGGATAGTCGAGGTCAACATCTCGAACCTCGCCGGGGTGCCGTCTGTGATCTACGGTCTGCTTGGCCTTGGCATCTTCGTGCAGGTCCTCGCGCCGGTGACCGGTGGCACGAGCGTGCTCACAGGCGCGCTAACGTTGAGCTTGCTGATCCTGCCGGTCATCATCGTCGCTACCAGGGAGGCGCTCAGAGCTATCCCCGCCTCCATCCGCGAGGGCGGGTACGCGCTCGGGGCGACGAAGTGGGAGGTGATCCGGAGCCACCTGCTCCCGATGGCGCTGCCCGGCGCGCTGACGGGCATAATCCTGGCGCTCTCACGGGCTATCGGCGAGGCGGCCCCGATACTGGTCGTCGGGGTCTCGTTGTACCAGACCTACGTCACAACCGGTCCATTCGACGGCTACATGGCGCTTCCTACCCAGATCTACGACTGGATCAGCCGCCCGCAGCAGGTCTTCCAGGACTCCGCCGCGGCAGGCATAGTGGTGATCATGGTGGTCTTGCTGCTGGCGAACTCGATCGCCATCGTGGTGCGCAACAGGTATCAGAAGCGTGCTTGAGTACGGTTCTCGCGAAGGAAAGGTGCTAGCCTAGTGGATACTGAGAGGGCCAGGAGGGAGCGAAGGGTGTCCGAGCTTTCAGAGGAACAGAGCGAGGTGAGGCAGCGAGGCGAGGGGACGCCTGCCGGCGACGGCTCCACCCTTGGGATGAAGGTGCAGGATCTCTCCGCCTACTACGGTTCCTTCAAAGCCATAACCGACGTGAGCATGGACATTCAGGCCAACAAGGTCACAGCGGTGATCGGGCCTTCGGGGTGCGGCAAGAGCACCTTCATCCGCTGCCTGAACCGCATGCACGAGGTGATCCCCGAGGCGCGTGCCGAAGGGTGCGTGATGCTCGGCGACAAGGACATCTACGACAGGAAAGCGGACCCGGTCGTGATCCGTCGGAGGGTGGGGATGGTCTTCCAGAAGCCCAACCCCTTCTCCAAATCCATCTACGAGAACGTCGCGTGGGGTGCCAAGATCAACGGCTTCAAGGGCGACATGGACGAGCTGGTCGAGCGGTCCTTGAGGCATGCCGCCCTCTGGGAGGAGGTAAAGGACAAGCTGAAGAAGAGCGGTTACGACCTCTCCGGCGGCCAGCAACAGCGCCTTTGTATAGCCCGGACTCTGGCCGTGGAGCCTGAGGTGATCCTGATGGACGAGCCTGCTTCGGCGCTCGACCCGGTCTCGACCCAGAAGATCGAGGACACCATGGCCGAACTCAAGGAGAGCTACACGGTCGTGATAGTTACGCACAACATGCAGCAGGCCGCCCGTATCTCGGACTACACGGGCTTCTTCTACATCGAGAACATGGGCGACCCTGGCCGGCTCTGGGAGTTCGACGATACGGAGAAGATGTTCTCGAACCCGGATAGAAAAGAGACGGAAGACTACGTCACAGGCCGCTTCGGCTAGAGAGAGGATGTGGGTACTTGCCGCGAGAGACCTTCCAGCAGGAACTAGACAACCTCGTCGATGAGGTCATAGACCTGGGCACAGAGGTCGAGGCTTCCTTAGAGAATATGACCAGGGCGATGGAGAGCCGCGACGCCCACCTCGCCCAGAAGGAGCTCGGCGTAGATGTCCGCTACAAGGGGCGCGGAGCCGACATAGAGCGCGATTGCATGATCCTTCAGGCTCGCCAGGCGCCTGTGGCCCGCGACCTGAGGCTCCTCTACACCGTGCAGTCGGTGACCAACCACCTCGTGCGCTCCGGCACTCTAACAGAGCATATCTGCCACGCTATCGTTGAGACAGCCGAGTGCGAGAGGAATGAGGACCTCGAGACGACGCTCTTGGAGATGGCAAGGACTGCACGCAACATCTTCCATGAGGGGCTTGACATCTTCAGGAACCGCGACATAGATCGAGCGCGCAACCTGCAGGCCAAAGACGATAAAGTGGACCTTCTCTACTCGGAGGCTCTGAATCTGATTGCCAACCCCTCAGACGGACATGCCGGCGACCCGGAGTGGCGGATGCGAGCTGCTCTAATGGTGCACTATCTGGAGCGCATAGCAGACCATGGGGTGGATATAGGGGGAAGCACGGTGTTCCTTGTTACGGGTGAGCGGATAGAGGACGCCATGCAGCAGTACCTCCAGCGCAACATAGACGGGAATGGGGACAATAATACTACCCCATAGGGGGTTGGCCGCCTTCGCATCTCTGCTACAATCTTGAAAGGCAGGACGTCTTATCGGGTGGTTCCGTCTTGAGACTTACGCAGAAGAGCAAGTACGCGGTTCGCGCGCTGGTGGAGCTCGCGCTCAACGAGGGCGAGTCCCCGTTGGGGGTGGCCGAGATCGCCCGCCGCCAGCACATCCCCGAGCGGTTCCTGGAGCAGATCTTCGGCGAGCTCAGGCGGGCCGACGTTCTTGAGAGCCGCCGCGGCGCGCACGGCGGCTACCGTTTCGCCATGCCCACCGAAGAGGTCACGGTCCTCGACGTCGTGGAGATACTGGACGGAGAGGTACGCCCGGCGCGCTGCTCGGCCGGCGGTGTCTGCTATATCGCCGATGCTCCCCTGTGCGCCACTAGCCAGGTGTGGGAGGAAGCTCGGGTCGCCCTCGAAGAGGTCTTCGGCCGCTACAGCATCGCCCAGCTCGCCGCCGCCGAGCGCGAGGAGCGCGCCACCCACCCGGCCACCCCTGTCGGGAGCTGAGAACTCCTCATCCCTGGACAAACTGAGAGCACACTTGCGCGGCCGTACCGGCCTGACCGAATCCACCGTCGAAGTGGGCGGTGGGACCTACCAGATCGTGCACCCCGTCTCCGTCGATGATCTGCTCGACGAGGAAGACTTCGAGCACGAGGAGCGGCTCCCTTACTGGGCAGAGCTCTGGCCCAGCGCAGTTGCCCTGGCGCGCTATCTCTCGCGCCAGGACCTGAGCGGCAAACGCGCGGTCGAGCTCGGGTGTGGCGTCGGGCTTCCCACCGTCGTGGCGCTGGACTGCGGCGCGGAAGTCCTCGCGACCGACCACAACGAGGCCGCCCTCGACTTCGTAGCCCACAATGCCCGCGCCAACCTGGGCCGGAAACCGGAGACCGCGCTCCTCGACTGGTTCTCGCCACGGCTCGGTGGCCTCGGGACCTTCGACCTGGTCTTCGCCGCCGACGTGCTCTACGAGCGAAGGAACGCCCCTGCCCTCGCGGGCCTGCTCCCGAGACTGCTCGCGCCGGGTGGAGAGGCGCTCTTGGCAGACCCCCGCCGACCCCCTGCGCCGTCTTTTCTCGAGGCTTTGGGAGCCCGGGGGTTCCGGGCCTCGGTGGAAGGCTCGACCGTGGAGCAGGGCGGGAGAGAGGTGGAGGTGCTCATACACAGGTTTCGGCGCAGGATCCAGGGTCCCCTGCTGGTATAATTTCTTATCTGTGTTGCTGGAATCTCTAAACCCGACCCAACTAGATGCCGTAGAGCACACCGAGGGCCCGCTACTCATCCTCGCGGGGGCGGGGAGCGGGAAGACACGCGTGCTCACGCATCGCATCGCCTATATCCTGGATCAGGGTCTCGCAGCCCCCGAAGAGGTGCTGGCAATAACCTTCACCAACAAAGCCGCAGGGGAGATGAAGGACAGGGTCGCGCTCCTCGTAGGCCCCGACTCGCGCAAGATGTGGGTCTCGACTTTCCACGCCTTCTGCGCCCGCATCTTGCGCGTCCACGCGGAGAAACTAGGGTACAAGCGCGAGTTCACGATCTACGACGGGGCTGACCAGGTGCGGCTCGTCAAACGGAGTATCGTCGAGCTCGGGAAGGACCCAAAGCGCTTTAATCCGCGCTCTTTCGCGGCCCAGATCTCCGCCGCCAAGAACGTCCTCGCTACCCCGGACGACTACCTGCGCTCCACCGAGGGCTATATCGCCGAGAACGTGGCCGAGGTCTACGATCTCTACCAGAGACGCCTCTACGAGAACAACGCGATGGACTTCGATGACCTCATCATGCAGACCGTCGCCCTGCTGGAGGTCTTCCCCGAGGTGCGCGAGCGCTACCAGACGCGCTTCAAGTACATCCACGTGGACGAATATCAGGACACCAACCACGCCCAGTACCGGCTGGTAAACATCCTGGCCGCAGCACATCGTAACTTATGTGTCGTGGGTGATGACGATCAGTCGGTGTACTCATGGCGCGGAGCGGATATAAGGAACATTCTGGACTTCGAGCGGGACTACCCGGAGGCGAAGGTCGTCAAGCTGGAGCGTAATTACCGCTCGACGCAGACCATACTCGACGCGGCGAACGCGGTCGTGGCGAACAACGCCTCGCGCAAGCCCAAGGAGCTGTGGACGGCGGGGCC
>JBJMIY010000296.1:0-8171 GCA_045806605.1 Rubrobacteraceae bacterium | reverse complement strand
GCCGTTCGACCTGCCGGAGGGCGAGAGTGAGATCGTCGGCGGCTTCATGGTCGAGTATTCGGGGATGACGTGGGCGCTGATACAGGCGTCGGAGTTCGCCTCGATGGCCCTGATGGCGGCGGTCAACGTGACGCTCTTTCTGGGAGGGTGGCAGCCGCCGCTAGAGTTTCTCGACCTCGGCAACTTCAACTGGGCGTGGTTTGGTCTGAAGGCGGCGCTAATCATGTTCACGTTCCAGTGGGTACGGTGGACGATGCCGCGCCTGTGGATGGACCAGTTGATGGATTTCGGATGGAAAGTGCTCGTGCCGCTGTGCCTCCTGTGGTTGTTAGTCACGGCGGGCGTGATGCTGGCGCTGCAAGGATTTTAGGGAAGGATTCGTAGCATGCCTAGTTTAGGACAGGGAGCTTTAAAGGGGTTGGGGGTCACCCTCAGTCACCTCTTTGGGAGAAAGATCACACGCCAGTACCCCGAGTACAAGCGGCCGCTGCCCGAGCGGAGCCGTGGGATGCTGACGGTAGACATGGACCGGTGCATCGCGTGTCTGCAGTGCATGAGGATCTGCCCAGACCACTGCATCTCCATCGAGCAGGAGAAGCGGGACGCCGACGGCTCGGGCAAGGCGAAGCCCTACGCCGTGGGCTTCGTGATCGACGATTCGCGGTGTATGTACTGCTCGCTTTGCGTCGAGGTCTGCCCGGTCAACTGCATCTACCACACCGAGGAGTTCGAGGCCCAGGCATACAACCGGCTCGAGCTCGCGCGGCAGTTCGGCGAGCGGCCCGTGGACCCAACAATCGATCCCAAGCCGACCGTGAAAAAGAAGAAAAAGCCCACAGGGGAAAAGGCTCCCAAGACAGTAGAGCGTCCCAGAACCGGAAAGGCCGAGGCGGTTTGACCGTCGCGTTCGCTTTCCTGGCCGGGATGACGCTCGTCTCGGCGTTAGGGGTAGTCCTGAGCCGCAACGTCGTGCACTCGGCGCTGTTCATGTCTGGCTCTTTCCTCGGGGTCGCAGGCTACTTCGTGATGCTCAACGCGCCTGCGCTGGCGGCGTTCCAGGTCCTCATCTACGTCGGGGCTGTGACGGTGGTGATCCTGTTCGGCATCATGTTCACCCAGAAGCCCCAGGTCAGGCGCTACCGCACGATCATCAACCGCCAGAGCTGGGGGGGCTTCTTCGTGGCGGCGGGCGTCGGGACCTTCCTCGCCTACGTCCTCGCGAACGAGGACTGGGGCTCTACGTCGCCTGGCCACGGACCGCGCGACGTGGGAGCCTTTGGGCGGGACCTGCTCGGCGTGAGCGCGGGGTCGGAGGTCTTCGTGCTTCTCTTCGAGGTCGCCTCCGTGCTGTTGCTGGTCGCGATCGTGGCGGCCATCGTCATTAGCCGCCGCAAGATGGGCGAGGGTATCGACCGGGGGGTGCGCGAGTAATGCCACCGGAGGCGCAGCAGATCCTGGACGCCCTCGTGGCCGCGCCGCCGCTCGAGGGATACCTGGTAGTCGGAGCGCTCCTGTTCGCCATCGGGGCGTGGGGCGCGCTGGTCAGGCGCAACGCGGTAGTGGTGTTCATGTGCGTGGAGCTCATGATCAACGGCGTCAACCTGACCCTGGTCGCCTTCGGCGATTATCTGCCGAACGCTGGGGGCCTGGGGGTGAGCTACGCGGTGCTCGTGATAGCTATCGCTGCCGCGGAGATTGCGGTGGGTCTCGCTATAGTTCTTGCCGTGTTCAGGACGCGCCGGACCGTGAACGTGGACGAAGTCACCTCGATGAGGGGCTAGATAGGGGTTAGATGGAGACCGTCGGCCAACAGCTGATCATCGCGGCCATCCCCACTCTGCCGGCGCTGGTCTTCTTTGTGCTCGTCCTCGCCGGACGCCTCTTGGGGGAGAACGCCCAGTACGTCGCCATCCTCGGGGTTACCGTCTCGCTGGTCTTCTCGGTCTTCGCGCTGCTCTACGTCGCGGGCATTGTCCCTGGCGGCGGGACGCCGATCGAGTTCTCCGTCAACTGGATAGACCTCGGAGAGGGCGGCTCCTTCCCGATGGGGGTCTACATAGACGGTCTGGCGGCCGTCATGCTCGTCGTCGTGTGCTTCGTGAGCCTCATGATCCAGCTCTACTCGGGCGGGTTCATGGAGGGCGATAGTCGCTTCGCGTGGTACTACGCCGTGCTCAACCTGTTTACCGCCTCGATGCTCGGGCTTGTCCTCGCGCCCAACTTCATAGAGCTCTACGTCTTCTGGGAGCTCGTGGGCCTCTGCTCGTACCTCCTGATCGGGCACTGGTACGAGAAGCCATCGGCGAGAGATGCGGCTCTGAAAGCGTTTATCGTTACTCGTATCGGCGACGCGGCGCTCTTCATCGCGATTATCGTCTTCTGGGCTTACACCGGCACGACGTCCTTCGATGGGATCTCCGATGCGGCCGAGGCCGGTTTCATCGGCGGCTCGGTCTTTACCACGGCTGTCATACTGGTCTTTATCGGGGCGGTGGGCAAGAGCGCGCAGTTCCCGCTGCACGTGTGGTTGCCTGACGCGATGGAGGGCCCGACACCGGTCTCGGCCCTGATCCACGCGGCTACCATGGTGGCCGCAGGCGTCTACCTTGTGGCGCGCACCTACAACATCTTCGTCCAGAGCGAGCAGGCGATGCTCGTGGTGGCGTACATAGGCGGGTTCACGGCGCTCATGGCGGCGACGATGGCGCTGGTCAAGAAGGACATCAAGCGAGTTGTCGCCTACTCGACGGTCTCGCAGCTCGGGTACATGATGATGGGCCTTGGGATCGGCTCGTTCACGGCGAGTATGTTCCACCTCTACAACCACGCCTTCTTCAAGGCGCTCCTGTTCCTGTGCGCCGGTAGCATCATCTACGCGATGGACTCCTACAACCTCTTCGAGATGGGGGGCCTGCGACAACGGATGCCGTTCACCTTCTGGACCATGGTGATCGGCGGGCTCGCGCTCGCGGGGATCTTCCCTCTGAGCGGGTTCTGGTCGAAGGACGCGATAGTGGCCTCAGCCTACGACGAGCACTACTACGTCCTGTTCGTGATGGCCTTGATCACGGTGTTCCTGACCGCTTTCTACATCTTTCGGGCGATCTTCCTCGCCTTTACGGGCGAGCCGCGCACCGAGGGAGCCAGGGCGGCGGTCGAATCGCCGGGGATCATGGTCGGACCGATGGTGATACTGGCCTTCCTCTCGGTGGTGAGCGGCTGGGTCGGCATCCCGGAAGGGTTCGGGATACCGGTAAAGGACTACTTCGCGGAACTCGTGGCTCCTAGCAAGTTCGCCAGCGAGACCCTGGGGCTGGAGGCGCACCCGTTCAGCCTGGTGCTGGCGGCGGTCTCCTTCCTGGCGGCGCTCATCGGCATCGGGCTTGCCTACGCCCTCTACGTCCAGAGGCCGGAGCTGGCCGGGGCTCTCTCACGCCGGTTCTCGGGCCTCTACACCTTCCTGGACAAGGGCTGGTACTTCGACGCGCTCTACGGCGCGACGTTCGTGCGGGCGGCGATGTATCTGGGGCGCCTCGCGCGCGAGTTCGACCGGCGGGTCCTCGTCGGCGGGCTCACCGGCGGCGTCGGGCGCTCCGTATCCGGGTTCGGGGAGCTGCTCAGGCGGCTGCAGACCGGCGGGGTTCAGAACTACGCGTTGTTCATCCTGCTCAGCGTCCTGATCATCGGGATCATCGCTGGCGCGCAGTACGCGTTCCTGGTGTTCGCCATCATCGTGCTGATCACCATCACCGCCTTTGCTGTGGGGTCGCGCCTGTGATCACGACCGTCATCATCTTCATCCCGCTGCTCGCCGCTATCCTGATGCTGCTCCTCCCGGACGACGTGCGACTCGCGCGATACGTGGCCCTCGGCGTCGCGGCCGTGCCGCTGCTGCTCGCGACGTACGTCTACTTCGCGTTCGGGGGGAACCTTGATGCGGCGCCGCTCTCGCAGGACGCGACCTGGATAGAGTCGCTCAACGTGGGCTACCGCGTCGGGCTCGACGGCCTTGGCTTCGGGATGTTCTGGCTAACGACCCTGCTGACGCTCATAGCCATCGTGACGTCGTGGGACGTGCGGGATAACCTCAAGCAGTACTTCGCCATCCTGTTCATAGCGGAGCTCGGGATGCTCGGGGTGTTCGCCGCGCAGGACCTGATCCTCTTCTACGTCTTCTTCGAGATCACGCTGATCCCGATGTACCTCCTCGTGGGCATCTGGGGCGACGAGAACAGGCGCCAGGCCGCTATCAAGTTCTTCATCTACACCTTCCTGGGCTCGACGGTGATGCTCGCCGGCTTCCTCGCCTTCGGCATCCTCGCGGATAGCTTCTCGATGGCCTCTTTGAACGCGGGCGGCGGTCTCTCGCGCACGGCGCAGGTCGCCATCGCGGCCCCGATCCTCTTCGGGTTGCTGGTCAAGGTCCCGGCTGTGCCGCTGCACGGCTGGTTGCTCGACGTGTACGTCTCCAGCCCGATCTCGACGAACGTGGTGCTCTCGGGCATCCTGCCCAAGCTCGGCACCTACGGCCTGATCCGGATAGCCATCCCCCTTCTCCCTCAAGGGGTGGAACCGTTCTTGCCGTTCCTGGCCATCCTCGGCGTCGTGAACGTCCTCTACGGCTCCTTCGTCGCGTTCCTGCAGCCGGACCTCAAGGCGCTCGTCGCCTACTCCTCGATCGGCACGTTGGGCTTCATCCTGCTAGGGGCGGCGTCGGGGAACGCGGTCGGACTGAACGGCGCCGTTTTCCAGCAGGTCTCGCATGGGCTCTACTCGGCGCTGCTGTTCATCCTGGTCGGCGTGATCGCCGCCCGGACCGGGACGCGCCGCATCTCCGAGCTCGGCGGCCTAGCTTCCAGGATGCCGTGGGCCGGAGGCTTGCTGGCTCTGGGCGCTCTGGCCGCGATGGGGCTCCCAGGGCTCGCGGTCTTCGTCTCCGAGTTCCTTAGTATCATGGGCGGCTACGAAGCGTTCCCGGTACAGGGAGTGCTAGCAGCCCTGGGGATAATCTTCTCCGCGATGTACCTGCTCTACATGCTGGCGCGCGTTATCTTCGGCCCCATCGAGCGGCCCGCGTACGAAGGGATCTCCGACGCCGGTCCAGTCGAGATGGCGGCGATAGTCCCTCTGGCCGCGCTGTTGCTGGTTCTCGGCATCTTTCCGGCGCTGCTCATAAGCGTCCAGCGGCCGGCCGTGGAAGCCATCTTGAGCGCGATAGGGGGAAGTTAGTGATAACGGGTGAAACCTTCCTCGCGCTCCTTCCGGAGCTCGTCGCAACCGGGTTCCTGATCCTCGTCCTCATGGTCGGGGTGTTCGCCGAGCGCAATATCGGGCTCGTTGCGGGACTGGCGGCTCTGGGCTCGCTGGCCGTGTTTGGAAGCGCGGCTGTGCTGCTCGCGATCGGCATCTCGGGCAGCTTCTTCGGGGGCGGGTACGTGGTAGACGGATTCGCGCTGTACTTCAAGCTGATAGTGGCCGGCTCGGCGTTCTTCGCGATCCTGGCGGCGGCGCGCTGGTCGGGGTACACGGGCGACGAGGGAGAGTATCTGACCCTGATCCTCTCGGTCGTGCTTGGCTCCTTGCTGCTCGTCTCGATGCGGGACCTGTTCGGTCTCTTCCTCGCTATAGAGCTCGCGACGATCCCTTCGTACGCCATGGTCGCCTTCGACCGGAGCAGGCGCGAGAGCGCCGAGGGTGGGATGAAGTACCTGATCACGGGCGTCATAGCCTCCTCCGTGCTCCTCTACGGGATAGTTCTGATCTACGGCGTAGCCGGCTCGGCCAGCCTCACTGACGTTGCGGAGGCGTTCTCCGGCGGCCTCTCCCCTGTAGCGGTGCTCGGGCTGGTGCTCCTAATCTCCGGCTTCGCCTTCAAGGTCTCCGCGGCTCCCTTCCACTTCTGGACCCCGGACGCCTACCAGGGCGCCCCCACGAGCGCCGCCGCGTTCCTCTCCGTCGCGCCGAAGGCCGCCTTCTTCGGAGCTCTCCTGCGCGTCCTCCTGGAGGGGATGCCCGAGGCCGCGCCGACCTGGACCGCGGTCATGGCGTTCCTGTCCATCCTGACGATGTTCGTCGGCAACCTCTTCGCGCTGCGGCAGAGCAACGTGAGGAGGATGCTCGCCTACAGCTCGGTGGCCCACTCGGGGTACATCCTCGCGGCTTTCGCGGCGCTGCAAGGGCAGGCGGTCGCCACGGCAGTGGAGGCTATCCTGATCTACTCAGCGGCCTACGCGGTGATGAACCTCGGCGCCTTCCTCGTCATAGACCTCGTCGGCGAGGACACAAAGAGCTTCAACGGCTTGATCAGGACCAGCCCCGGCGTCGCCCTGAGCATGGGCGTCTTCATGGCTTCCCTCGTCGGGATACCGCCGTTTAGCGGCTTCTTCGGGAAGGCCTGGATCATCCTGGCCGGAGCCCAGTCGGGCTCGGTGCTGGTCTACGTGGTCGTCGGAGCGCTCGTCGTTAACAGCGTCCTCTCCGTCCCGTACTACTTTGGCATTATCCGCAACATGTTCTTCGAGGAACCGGCTGGGCCCGCGAAGGACGGAGCCGGAGCCGTGAAGTTCTCCGTGTACGCCCTCGCTCTCGCCACCACCCTGTTCGGCCTCCTCATCATCCCCCTCTCCGCGCTGGTCCAGAGCTCCGGGCTGCTGTAACCCGCCTCGGCGGAGCTGGAGGCTTTGCTTCCGGTCCACCTTTCTCTGTAGTACAGGTGAAGACTTCACCGTAGCTGGAGCCGGGTGGATAGTGTAGTCTGCGGCTCATATGCAAGCCGTTATTCTTGTTGGGGGGCTGGGCACTCGGTTGCGGCCGATCACGTACGACGTTCCCAAGGCGCTCGTGCCTTTGCGGAACCGGCCGTTCATGGGCTACATGCTGGATTTCCTGAGAAACGGCGGCCTCGACGGGGCTGTGCTCTCCCTGGGTTATCTGCCGACCCCCATCCAGGAATACCTCGCCGGGTTCGACCTGGCGGGGTTCTCGGTGGACTACGCGGTCGAGAAGCACGCGCTCGGGACCGCAGGGGGTATCAAGAACGCCGCGCGGTTCCTGAAGGAAGAGGGCTCTGTGGTCGCGGTGAACGGCGACGTGCTCTCGGGAACGGACCTGAAGAGTCTCATCGAGAGGCACAGGGAGACGAAGGCGCTGGCGACGATTACGCTCACCAGCGTCGAGGACCCGACGGCCTACGGCCTCGTCGAGGTAGACCACGACATGGTGGTGCGCCGCTTCATCGAGAAGCCAGCCGCAGACGAGGTCACGACGAACCTGGTGAACGCCGGGATCTACGTGCTGGAGCCGGAGGTCCTCGAGATGATACCGCCAGGCCGCGAGGTCTCGATAGAGCGCGAGATCTTCCCCGAGCTGCAGGCACTGGGCCGGCTGCGGGCGCATGTCTCGAGCTCGTACTGGCGGGACATCGGGACGCCGCGCAGCTACCTCGCCGCCTGCCACGACGTGCTCTCCGGGGCGGTGGGGGCCCCGCGCGAGGGGTTCGAGTATTGCGACGTGGACGGCTCGGTCAGGAAGGGCAAGAACGTGAAGCTCCTCCCGCCGGTATCGGTGGCGGCGGGGTGCGAGATCGATAGCCTCGCGACGATAGGCGGGCGCTCCGCGCTGGGGCGCGGCTGTCGCGTGGGGGCAGGCGCGGTGGTCGAGGGCAGCATCCTGCTCGAGGGCGCCGAGGTCGAGGCTGGCGCCGTCGTGCGCGGCTCGATCATCGGTAAGGGGGCGAGGGTCGGACAGGACGCCATAGTCCGCGGCCTCTCGGTGCTCGGGGCTGGCTGTGTCATAGGCGAAGGGAACGTCCTTGACCAGGGGATCCGGGTGAACCCCGGGGTCGTGCTGCCGCCAAGGAGTCTGCGATTCTAGACAGGTTTCAGGCTACAGGCATCAGGCTTCAGGTTTTCCTTCTCGCGCCCGATACCTTGCACTGGTAAGACGAGCTGGGATCGCGCCGTCGTGGTTACGGCTGCGGACGGCGAGAATTGGCGTCCGCCCCTGAAACCTGACACCTGATGCCTGAGACCTCGAACCCTTACCTTTCGGCGCTCGCCGACCTCCTCGTCCCGCAGGTGTGGGTTCCAGAGTACAAAGCACCCCGGTAGCGTCGAAGCCTTCATCAGTAGGCACGACTCGGAGCTGGAGCATACGGTACACCGTGTTGATCT
>JBJMIY010000295.1:0-8173 GCA_045806605.1 Rubrobacteraceae bacterium | reverse complement strand
GTCGCCGCCCTCGGCTCCCGTGACCTTCGCCGTTCTCTCGCCGGAGGCGCGGACGAAGGAGTGCTCGTGGCCGCGGCCGTCAACCTCGATCCGGTTCCACGGGAACTGGGTTATGGTTAGCTCTGCCCGCTCCACGGTCGGCCCCGCCTCGAGGAAGTGATCCACGAGCGCCAGCCCGAACTCCTCGATGCTGCCTGTGAGGTGGTCTCTGGCCAGCGCGTAGACCGTGTTGCGCATGGTATCCGTCGCCAGTAGCACCGCGTTGTCGCCCTCGACGTAGGCGACCTCAAAGTCGCCCTCCAGCGCGACAGCGACGTCCAGGTCCCACAAATCGTGGCGCCCGGCACCGCGCTTCAGCTTGACGAGCCGGACCCTGGACTTCCCGTAGCTGTTCTGCCCGAGGACTATCCTGCCCGTTTCGCTGCCGGTCGCTTCGGTCACCGTCCACCTCCCAAGAGTCGATTACGAGGCCCTACATACCCATCATTCGCCCCTGGCGGGCGTTACAGATCATACCTCCACTCCCGGCGTACTCTTCGAGAACAGCCACGGCCTCGTCACGGCTGACGTCGCACACGACTGAGATCATTGCTTCTCCCATTCACGAGGTTCTACGAGGTCCCGCAGCCTGAGGTAGGCGATCCTGCCGATCTCGCCCAAAGCCGTCTCGATCTCCTCGGGCCGCGAGTGGCCGAGCCGGGCCGCAGCAGCGGCGAGGATCGTCTCCTTGTCGTGATCCCTGACGCACACCACGAAAGGGAAGCCAAACCTGGCCCGGTACGCACTGTTCAGCCGTTGGAAGTCCTCGTACTCACCGGGCGTCAGCCTGTCCAGCCCCGCCGAGGTCTGCTCGCGCGCGGACTCGGCCGTCAACTCGCCCGCGATCGCCGTCCTCCCCGCCAGGTCAGGGTGAGCCCGGATGAGGGCCAACTGCTGCTCGCTAAGCGCCTCCCCCATCGCCCTCACAAACGCGTCGTGCAGCTCCGCGAAGCTGGCGAACGGACGCTCGCGCCAGGCAGCTTCCGCGACCCAGGGCGAGTCTTCATAGAGGCCACCGAACCTGGAGACGAACTCCTCCCGGTCGAGCCCGTTCACCTCTTCTATTGTGGCCCTCTCGGACATAACGCCCACCTACCTGCGGGCTCCGGCTAACCTCCGCCGAACCTCTCGGACTCCCCCTCGGCCTCGACCTTCACCTCGACGGCTCGCGCCCCGGCGTCGAGCGCCGCCTCCACGGTCTTCATCGCAGCCTCCAGCACCTCTTTACGCCCGCCGGCGAGCACGGTAGTCTCCGGCCCGCCCTCGCGCGCCAGACCCGATCCGCTCGCCGCCCGCTTCGCCTCCTCGACCTGCTCCCGCGGGGACTTCTCGGCCTCCGGGGATGGGAGGACCTTCAGCTCGGCGCTCAGCTCGGCCCTCTCGTATGCGGGCACTAGTGCTCCTCCCTATCGTCGAGGCGTCCGATGCCAGAGTACCCGCGGCTGCCCGGTTGCGGGGGCTCGCCCGGCGGCTTCTCGGCGATGCCCACGATCTGCTCCGGGTTCACGGGGACGCGCGGCAGCTCCCGGCCTGTGGCGTCGCGCAGGGCCGCGACTATCGCGGGGGTCGAGGCTATCGTCGGCGGCTCGCCCACGCCTTTCAGGCCGTAGGGAGCTTCTGGGTCCGCCAGCTCCAGGACATCCATCCTCACGGCCGGCATGTCTAGAATCGTGGGGATCAGGTAGTCGGTGAAGGAAGCGTTCTGGATCCTGCCCTCCTTGATCTGGATCTCCTCGAGCAAGGCGAGCCCGAGCCCCTGCGCGATGCCACCCTCGATCTGACCCTCCAGCGCCTGCGGGTTCATCGCCTTGCCCACGTCCTGCGCCGTCGCGACCTCGACTACACGGACCAGACCGAGCTCCGTGTCGACCTCCACGACCGCCCTGTGCGCCGCGAACGCGAACTGCAGGTGAGCGTAGCCCTGTCCCCTCTCATCGAGCGGCTCGGTCTCCCTGTGATGAAACTCGACCGTCTCCTCGATCTCCTCGCCGCCGAGAAGCTCCGCGAGCGACACGACCGTCCCGTCGTCCGAGACGACGTTGGCACCCTCTATGGCGAGGTCTTCCTTCCCGAACTCCTCGCGCGCCTTCTCGAAGACGCGCTCGCGCAAGGCTTCGCAGGCCTGCTTGACCGCGGCGCCGGTCACGTAGGTCTGGCGCGAGGCCGAGGTGGAGCCGGCTGAACCCACCTTCGTGTCCGCGGGGAGTACGGCGACCCTCTCGACGCCCAGCTCGGTGCGCGCGATCTGGGCCTCTATCGTTATGAGCCCCTGCCCCACCTCCGCCGCCGCCGTGTGGACCTGAGCCAGCGGCTCGCCGTCTTGAATGGATAGAGTGACGCGTGCCGTCGAATAGTCGTCGAAGCCGGCCGAGAAGCCTATGTTCTTGAAGCCTACGGCGTAGCCCACGCCGCGCCTCACGGCCTCGCCGTGCGTCACGTTGGAGACGCCGCCGGGCAGGCGGCGCAGGTCGCGGTTAACCACCTCTTCCTCCTCCGGCAGGGGCATGTCCCTGACGCGCTCCAGTATCTCCCTCACCGGCGCGGGGGGCGGCACCTCCTGGCCGAAAGGGAACGTGTCGCCGGGCTTCAGCGCGTTCTTCGTGCGGAGCTCCAGGGGGTCCATCCCGAGCTCTCTGGCGAGCCTGTCCATCTGGGTCTCGTGGGCGAAGCATACCTGGACCGCGCCGAAGCCGCGCATGGCGCCGCACGGCGGGTTGTTGGTGTAGAGCATGTGGCTCTCTAAATGCGCGTTGGGCACGTCGTATGGGCCGCAGGCGAAGGTCGCCGCGTTCGTGCAAACAGCGATGGAGCTGGAAGCGTAGGCGCCACCGTCGAAGACGAGGCGGGCCCTGACGTAGACGAGCTCGCCGTCTCGCGTCGCGCCGTGCTCGTAGCGCATGCGGGCAGGGTGTCTGTGGACGTGCCCGTAGAAGGACTCTTCGCGGTTGTACACCATCTTCACCGGGCGGCCTGTGTCGAGCGCGAGCATACAGGCGTGGATCTGCATCGAGAGGTCTTCCCGCCCGCCGAACGCGCCGCCCACGCCCGAGAGGGTGAGCCGTACCTGCTCGGGATCCAGCCCCAGACTCTCGGCGACCTGTTCCCGGTCGAGGTGGAGCCACTGGGTCGAGATGTACAGGTCCACGCCGCCCTGCCCGTCTGGCACGGCGAGCCCGGACTCGGGGCCGAGGAAGGCCTGGTCCTGCATCCCGACCTCGTACTCCCCCTTCACTACCACGTCGGCGGAGGCCCCGGCCACGTCGCCGTGCAGGATGGTGATGTGCTTGAGCACGTTCCCGGAGAGGTGGAGCCGCGGCGCGTCCTCCTTCATCGCATCCTCGGGGTCGGTCAGAGGGTCGAGGACCTCGTACTCCACGGAGATCTTCTCGAGCGCGCGCCTGGCTGTCTCGGGGTGGTCGGCGGCGACGACCGCGACGGGCTCGCCCTGGTAGCGGACCCTCTCCCACGCCAGAACGGGCTGATCGGGGACCTCCATCCCGTAGACCTTGCGGCCCGGCACGTCCTCGTGGGTGAGTACGGCGTGCACGCCAAGCAACGCCTCGGCCTCTGAGGTGTCTATGGACCAGATGTTCGCGTGCGGGTGCGGGCTCCTCAAGGTAGCACCCCACAGCATGCCGTCCATCCAGAGATCAGAGGAGTACTCGAACTCTCCCTTCACCTTCGGAACGCCGTCAGCACGCTCAGCGTGCTCCCCCACCCTGCCAGGCGCCTGTACCGGCACGTTCTGACGTTCGCGGGGCGGGGCCGTCGTCTGTTCTATAGTCATGGAATAACCTCTGGTAAGCGATCAGGTATCAGAAAATTTACCTGAAACCTGTAGCCTGATGCCTGTACTTTCACTTCAGCCCATCCTCTGTGCCGCGAGGCGGACCGCGTCGAGGATCTTCTCATAGCCGGTACAGCGGCAGAGGTTACCGGCGAGCGCCTCCCTGATCTCCGCGTCCGTGGGATCCGGGTTCCGGCCGAGCAGGTCGTGGGTGGCGACTATGAAACCGGGCGTGCAGAAACCGCACTGCACCCCGCCCGCCTCTATGAATGCCGTTTGCACCGGGTGCAGTTCCTGGCCTTCGGCTATCCCCTCGACGGTGATCACCTCCCGACCCTCGGCCTGGCCCGCGAGAACGAGGCAGGAGCAGACGAGCACGCCGTCGAGGTAGACGGAGCAAGAGCCGCACTCGCCCTGCTCGCAGGCGTTCTTGGAGCCGGGGAACCCTAGGCGCTCGCGCAGAACGTAGAGGAGGCTCTCGCCCTCCCATACGCCGTCCACCTCCCTGACCTCTCCGTTGACCTCGAGCCTGAGACGCACTACTCGCCCCTCCTGTACTCGTCCCAGGCCCACTCGAGCGTACGCCGCGCGAGCACTCCGACCGCGTGGGTCCTGTAGGCGGCGGTGCCACGGACGTCGCTTATAGGGCGGGCCGCCATCTCCACCAGCTCGCCGAAGCGCCCGAGCGCCCTCTCGCCGATCTCCTCGCGCGCCTCCCATTCGAGAATGCCCTCTATGAACTCCTCGGCCTCGCGGGCGCGCACCGGCGTCGGCGCCGCCGAGCCGAGGCAGGTCCCCACCTTTCGCTGCTCCGGGTGGAGGGCGAGGCCGAAGGCGCACACGGCGATCACCATCGCGTTGCGGGTCCCGATCTTGGAGTACTGCTGCGGGCCCTCGGCCCTCGGGACGTGGAATGCAGCTATGAGCTCATCCGGTCTCAGGGCGTTGCGCTTGGGACCTGTGATGAACTCGGCTACCGGGACTCGCCGGGTGCAGCAGGTGGAGGCGAGCTCCACCTCGGCGTCCGAGGCGTAGAGCGGGGGCAGCGCGTCGCCGGCCGGAGAGGCGGTGCCCAAGTTGCCGCCCACGGTGCCGCGGTTCCGGATCTGGGGCGACCCGACCGTCCGCGAGGCCATCGCCAGCCCCGGCAGCTTGTCTCCGAGCTCGGCAATTATCCTCGTGTACGTGACCCCCGCGCCAACGCGCAGGAGCCCTTCGTCATCATCCCACTCTCCCAGCTCGGGGACCCGCGTGAGGTCGAGGACGGCGCCGGGCCGTTCCCGGTCGAAGTTCAGGTCCACCATAACGTCGGTCCCGCCGAAGATCGGCACGGCCTCGGGGTGCGCAGCCTTGACCTCCAGTGCCTCCAGCCAGGTGTCAGGGCTGTAAAACTCCACCTGTACGTCCCTCCGTTCCACCTCGGTGTAGCTTCCAACGTGGGGGCGAGTCATCCCCATTATCTCTACTCACCAGGTGTCTTGCTGCCCCGAAGCCGGGGATTCCCTAAGCGGGATTCCCTCAGCTTCTCAGCCCCGCTCGATCAGTTCTACAAACCCGAAGCCCTGCTCACCCACACCGACGAGCCCCTTGTCCGAGACGTGGAGCTCGGGGAGCACGACGAGCGCGAGAAACGAGAGCGTCATGAAGGCGTAGTTGAGGCGCCAGCCGGCCCGGACAAGCGCCTCTCCGATAGCTTTCGACCGCTCCGCCACCTCCTCGTAGGGCTCGGGTGACATGAGTCCCGCGACGGGCAGGGGCAGCAGCGTGAGTTCCTCCGAGTTGCTACCGCCACCCAGCCTCCCTCGTCGGCGACGGCGCGGGCGGCGCGTACCATCATCTCAGCTCCTGGGTCATCTGATGCAAAGGCGGCCTCTCGAAGTTCGGCATCCCACTCCCATTCTTGCGGCGTGCCGATCTGCGCACGCAGCCTGGCTGACTACCGGCGCGCATCGTTTCCTTTCCCACCATCGCGCGTTCGTGGCGCGATTCTCGATCCGAGTGTAGGGCGCTTCGGACTATTGCGTCAAGCGAGGACCCGGCGGAGGTCAGACTCCTATTTCGACGACCTTGCTGGCTATTTCCATGAACTCCTGGCCCTGCGCGGTGTTCGAGGCCAGGACGCGCGTGGAACCGTCGTCGAAGACGATCTGGACGACCTCCTCCCCCGGCATCCCCCTCTTCAGGTAGCCCCTCGCAGCCACGACGCCTCCGACCAGAGCCCCGAGCAAGAGCAGCCGCCCGAGCAACTTCCTCACGCTTCCCTCCCCCCTTCCAGAACCTTCTCGACCTCGCCGCGCGCGTTTCGCATGTCGTAGAGCGCGAGGCCGACCCTGGCGTCGGGGCCCGCCGTGGCGGCCAGCGTGCCACCCGCATCGAGCCGGACCAGCAAGACGTGTCCACCCTCGGCCTTCACCCTGACCTGCGAGGCGTGCTCCTTGCCGTTCTCGCGCGCCACCCTCTCTGCCAGGTTCGCGAGCGCCGCCACCATCGCCGCGGCCCGCTCCCGGTCCACCCCCTCGCCGTGCGAGGAGGCGAGGAGCTCCCCGTCCTTCGAGAGCACCCCGCAAGACTCGATGTCCCCTGATAGCGCCCGCAGGTCCGCCAACACGCGGTCCAGGCCCTCCGTCGAACCGGCTCCGCCCGTTTCTGCCATATGCATCCCTCCCGTCCCGCACTGCCGCCAGCATTTTATCCAATGGGGCTGGACCCCGGTTAAGCTTAACAGTAGCCTCCACGGATGGTATATTCACGGGCCTACGGGGCGATTAGCTCAGCGGGAGAGCGCTGCCTTCACACGGCAGAGGTCGCTGGTTCGAACCCAGCATCGCCCACTTCAAAAGTCCTGCAAATAGCAGGAAAAGTGAAGCCTCCAGCTTTCGGGTCGAGAGCTTTGTGCAGCAACGCGAGAACACTTCCACGAACCATCACTCTGATATTGACGCATCGGTCTCCCGCATGAAGTACTACCCGCTCAAGAGTTGCAACACCTCTGCTTCCGGTCGCGGTGCCGAGAAACAGCGAGTCGTCCGATAGGCTGCCAAACATACTTCCCAACAGCGAACAGCCCCATGAAACGCGCTACTAGAAACGCTAAGAAGCGTCTCCGAGCCGAGCGTTCAGAGCGAATGGCCCGTGTGGGTTGTATCCGACGTCGAACTCGACGAGGGCGCCAGGGTCGAGGTTCTGCCTGTCCTCATCTCTAACCTGTGAGGCATGAAGACATATGTCATGGCCTTCGGAGGCGATGAACCCTCACGGCCTATTGCGGCACAACGGCGACGGCGTCCATCTCCACCAAGAAGTCGGGATGCGCAAGAGCTGAGACGAACACCCCCGTGATAGCCGGCGGGTTGGGCGTCTGGGGCCAAGCGTTCTGGAACGCGGCAAAGCCTGCCTGCAGCGATTGCCCCTCGACCACATAGATGTTCCACTTGATGATGTGCTCGGGTCCCGCGTCGCCCGCAGCCAGCGCCGCGCGCACGTTAGCTAGGACCTGCTCGGTCTGCGCCACGATGTCGCCCTTGCCAACTATCTCTCCTGAGGCGTTGATGGCATCCTGACCGCTGATGTGCACGGTCTTGACGTTTCCTTCGACTACGACGACGTTGGTGAATGCGGGGTTCTTGTTTAGGGAGTCGGGGTTGATGTAGCGTACCGACCCAGCGCCCTCCACACTATTGGGGTAGTCGGACACCTTAGCCTTCCTTTCGTTGGTTATTCGAGTGCCCGGTGATAATACGCAGGCCGCGGGTGCTGCCCATCGCTATTCTTCGACAAGCGTAGATGACATGTTCTCGGAAGTTGGCAACATCTAGCCCCGGCACTGAGAGGCGTGGACCTTGTCCGTCAGGCTCAAGAATGAAACTCTACCCCCCAGAATCTACCTTTCGGTGGAGGCTGTTCTAACCGGGCCACCGTACCATCACACACAACCCGATAGGAAGGAGAACCCACAATGGGCAAAGTCCTAATGGAAATCACCATGTCCCTGGACGGCTACACCACCGGTCCCGAGGTATCCGCCGAGGCGCCCTTTGGACGCGGCGGCGAGCGCCTGCACGAGTGGATGTTCGCGGGGAAATCGGCGGCCGAAGCCGAGCGCTGGCTAACCGATCGCTTCAGCACCATAGGCGCGGTGATCATCGGCCGGCGCATGGCCGACCTCGGCATCGGACCCTGGGGCGAAGAGCCAGTCTTCCACGCGCCGTGCTTCGTCGTCACCCACCGACCCGCAGAAACGATCGTCAAGAAGGGCGGCACGTCCTACATTTTCGTCACCGAGGGGATCGACGCCGCCATGGCCCAAGCCCAGGCGGCCGCCGGCGAACAGGACGTGATGGTCGAGGG
>JBJMIY010000294.1:0-10979 GCA_045806605.1 Rubrobacteraceae bacterium | reverse complement strand
GAGCGCTTTGGGCTTCCTATCAAGGAAACGCTCGATGGAGAGAATGCGGGCCGCCTCCTCCACCCTGCGGTTGATCTCTGCCTTGTCCATCTTCCTCAGCTTGAGGGCGAAGCCCATGTTCTCGCGCACGTTCATGTGCGGATAGAGAGCATAGTTCTGGAAGACCATGGCGATGTCGCGCTGGCGCGGCGGGAGGTCGTTGACAACTTCGTCCCCGATGAAGACCTTGCCACGCGAGATGTCCTCGAGACCGGCGATCATGCGCAGTGCGGTGGACTTGCCGCATCCGCTCGGACCGACGAAGACCACGAACTCTCCGTCCGGGATGTCCAGGCTCATGTCGTTTACGGCGACCACATCCTCGCCGTAGATCTTAGTCACGTTTTCCATCGTGACTTCAGCCATCACCGTCTCCTTCCCTTCATCCGGCTATGTCCGGCGTACCGTTTTCCCCTGTTTGTAGATCACTTCCCCCAGTGGTTAGAGCCATTCTACCCCAACTTTAGACTTCGCGATCTAGCGCCCGCCCGCCTTGTCAAGCGAGTACTTCTCTTTGACCTGGAGCACTCGTCCGACGGATGATTCCACCCGCTCCCGCGATATCTCCCCCGACTCGACGGCCTCGACAACGGCATCGTAAGCGTCGGCCTGCTGCTCGGGCTGGCTGGAGATTATGAGCAGGTCCGCCCCGGCCTCCACCGCCTCTACCGCCGCCCGTGCAGGCGATCGGCCGCCCGACGCACCTGCCATCGCCAGATCGTCCGTGACCACCACCCCTTCGAAACCGAGCTCCCCGCGCAGCAACTTTACGGCCTCGGGCGAGAGGCTTGCTGGCCTGTCTGCGTCTATGGCCGGGTAGAGCAGGTGCCCGACCATCACCATCGGCACCCCGGCCTTTACCGCCGCCTCGAAAGGCGGCAGGTCGTAGGAACGCAGCGTCTCGCGGTCGTGGTCCACGACGGGCAGGCTCGCGTGAGAGTCGGTGGTCGCCGGGCCGTGGTTCGGGAAGTGCTTGGCCGCCGAGACGACGCCCGCGCTCTCGAAGCCCTCGACGGCCGCGGCCCCCATCTTCGCGACCAGCCGCGGGTCTTCCCCGTACGAGCGGGTACCGATCGCGGCGCCGGAGCCCGTGTCCACTACGGGAGCGAGGTCCGTGTTGACCCCGGCTCGCAGGAGCTCGCCGCCCATCTGCTCGGCGATCTCGCGTGCCTGCCCGGGGTCCCCGCGCGCGCCGACCCGCGCGGCTGCCGGCTGCGGAAGGACCCAGGGCGCGGAGGAGACCTCACCCCCCTCCTGGTCCACGGCTATGAAAAGGGGTATGGCTGGCTCCGTCCTCATGGATAGCCGCTGCAGCGCGCCGGTGAGCGCCCTCGTCTGCGCCTCGCTCTCCATGTTGTAGCCGAAGAGCAGCACGCCCCCGATGTTCCGCTCCCGAATCATCTTCTCGACGTAGTAGTCCGGCTCTGTGGAGCCCATGCTGATCATGAACATCTGCCCTACCAGGTCCCGCACGCTCATCCTCTCGACCTCCGCCAGTCGCTCTCGCTGCACCCCGGCTGAAGAAGCCTGCGGGCGCGCCTCGACGTCGGCGTTCTCCTGCGAAGCCCCGGAGCACGCCGCAGCCAGCGCCAGGCAGAGCACGCCGAGGACGCTTACCAGCCGGGTTCTTTTCGCGAAGCCTCCCAGATCCCTCCTCCCTCGCCGCCGCGACCAGTTTACCGCTGAGGAGAGCGGGAATCTCGGGTATCCTTGCTGCGTGATCCGGCTTCTCTACGAGTCAGGCACCATCGTCGCGTCCGGGGCCTCGGGCCGGGAACTCCCCGGGTCCTTCGTCTGGGACGCCCGCACCCGGCAGTGGCGCGCCCCGGCGAACGCCTACCGCGAGGCGATACTGAGCCTGCGCGAGGCGGGTACGCCACACGAAGACCTGGCCTCGAGCTTCGAGAAGCTCTCGCTCGAGTCCAGGGTCGCGCTCGCGCCCCGCCCTTACCAGAGGGAGGCCCTCGCCGCCTGGCGCAGGGGGGAGCTGCGCGGCGTCGTGGTCCTGCCGACCGGAGCGGGGAAGACCGCGGTCGCCATACAGGGGATAGAGCGCGTCGGGCGCAGCGCGCTCGTAGTCGTCCCGACGCTCGCGCTGCTCAAGCAATGGTACTCGGTCCTGTTCGACTCCTTCGGCGCCTCGGTCACGGTCGGCCTGCTGGGCGGCGGCTATCACGAAGTCACGCCTCTCACCGTCACGACATACGACTCTGCCTACATCCACGCCGAGCGCTACGGCGACCGCTTCGCGCTCGTGGTCTACGACGAGGTCCACCACCTCCCCGCGCCCAAGAACGCCGTCATCTCGAAGATGCTCATCGCCCCCTACTCTCTTGGGCTGACCGCCACCCCGGAACGCCCTGACGGCGGCCACGAGCTACTCCCCGAGCTGGCCGGACCCGTCGTCTATCGGCGCTCGCCCGAGGACCTCGCGGGGATCTACCTCGCGCCCTTCGAGCTGGTGCGCATCCCCGTCGAGCTCACAGCCCACGAGCGCTTCGAGTACGCCCAGGCCGACGCCGTATACAGGGACTTCCTCGCCAAGCACCGTCTCCCGATGCGCTCGCCGGAGGACTGGCAGCGCTTTATCCTCGTCGCCGCAACGAGCCACTCGGGGGGGCGGGAGGCGCTACTGGCTGCGCGGCGCAGGCGAGAGATCCAGGAGGGCGCCATGCGGAAGGTGGCGACCCTCGAGACCCTGCTGCGCCGCCACTGGGACGACCGCGTAATAGTCTTCGCCAAGAGCGTCGAGGAGGTGTACTCGCTAAGCCGGAGATTCCTGATCCCCGGCGTCACCTACGAGACCCCGGCCAGAGAGCGGAAGGAGATCCTGGACCGCTTCCGGGAGGGCCGCTACCGCGCAATCATCGCCTCAGACGTCCTGAACGAGGGCGTCGACGTCCCCGACGCGGGCGTCGCTATCATCCTCGCCGGCAGCGCCTCCCGCCGCGAGTACGTTCAAAGGTTGGGCCGCATCCTCCGCCCGCGCGAGGGCAAACGGGCCACCCTCTACGAGCTCGTCACGGCTGAGACGGGCGAGGTGCACGCCGCGAGGCGCCGCAGGGAAGCCCTCCTCTAGTGCTCCGTAGCGAACACGTGATCGCGCGCCTCAGCCGCGGCAGGATCCTTCCCTACCGGCTCGCGCACGACGACCCGCACGCCCTGGAGGTTGCACAGGAGCTCTGCGAAGAGTACGCCGGACACGTTGGCGGTCCGAGATCACACCTCGAAGAGGACCTGGCGGCCCGCGAGGAGGAGCTGGGGCCTCGGCTCGACGCCCGCCGGGGATTCAGGATCGTGCGCGGGCTCTCCAAGCTACTCGAGGAGCGTGCGGCGTGGGCCTCCCCCACCGCGGCCGACCCGTACACTATACGCACCCGCGTCTTCGAGCTCGCCGCCGCCCTGCCGGAGCCGCCGGCCGAGGAGGCCGGCCTGCTCGGGGCCCCTACCCGCGACGACGTGCTGTCCCGGGTCGCCGCGGAGACCGGGATGGAGGACCCGGCCACGCTCATGTACGCAGACAGGCAGGGAGCCCAGATCCTGGAGGACTTCGATGAGCCTCCCCCGGAAGAGCTCATAGCCCGCTACAACGTAGCCCAGGTGCAGGGCGTGCTCTACGCCGCCCGCGACCTCGTCGTGGACTTGCGTGAAGGGGCCGACGCCAGGCTCGTCTTCCACTACGTCAAGCTGCAAGGTCTGATCTACGCGCTAGAGCCCGTCCCCCGCGGCTACCGGCTCCGCCTCGACGGCCCGCTCTCGATCTTCGGCGCAACCCGCAAGTACGGGCTCAGGCTGGCCAGGTTCCTACCGGGCCTCCTCCTCACCTCACCGTGGCGTCTCTCGGCGACAGTCGAGTGGAGGGACCGGGAGGCTTACCTCGAGCTCGACTCGGAGACGAGCGGCCTCCGGAGCCACTACCTCGGACCCCGCAGCGAGCAAGAGGCCGACCCCGTGCGCGAAGCCTTCGTCCGCGCGTGGGAGCGCGCGAAGGACACCGGCGGCTGGGAGCTGGATCCGGGGGCCGGCATCCTCTCCTTCCCGGAGAGAAAGGCTGCGCTAGTGCCGGACTTCACCCTGAGGCATACCGGGACCGGGGAGCAAGTCCACCTGGAGGTGCTCGGCTTCTGGTCCGAGCGCAACCTCGTGGAGCGGGCCGCGCTGCTGCGGGAAGCCGGCGAGCGGGGCCACCGCGTGCTGGTCGCCGTCTCGGAGAGACTCGGCGCTTCCCCAGAAGCGCTCTCCGAGGCCACCAAGACCGGTGTGATCACCTTCAAGGACCGCCTGGCTACGAAGGCCGTGCTCGCGGCGCTCGGGGAGCCTGGGGAAGCTTCGCCAGGCGCGGACCCAATATAATCGGGGGATGGAGCGGAGCCTTGGATACCTCGTCGCGCTCACGGTGGGTTGCACCTTCGCCGCCGCTATCTTCGGGTTTGGCGCCCAGGTCTTCGCCTGGAAGAGCGCCTACGAGGGCGACTTCGTGCGGGAACAGCTGATCCTGCTCACCCGTCTACTCGTCTTCCTGGTGCTGGCCGTCACCCTGGTCCTCCGTGGCGGCTGGCGGGGGGTGCTTGCAGCGGTAGCGATGGTCGTCGGAGCCACGCTCCTGGAGTGGGCGTTCTTCCCGCTGGCCCAAGAGTGGGCCGCCATAAGCGACCTGGAGGGCTACGAGCGGGAGGTCGGTGAGGAGGTCAGCAGACCCACCTACGGGCAGTGGGCCACATACGACATAATAGGTGTCGCGATCTCAGCAGCCCTCGCGCAGGGGTTGCGAATCATGGCGCACGTCAACCCCAGGGCTCCGCGGGGCGGATGACCTCGATCTCCTCCGCCTCGTCGAAGTCCAGCAAGTACACCTCCCCCAGAGAGGTGAAATCGTAGCGCGTGCGCGGCAAGACACCCTCCACCGAGTCCTCGACCTCCACGCCGGTTACGAGCCTGCCTCGCCCCTGACACCTCCGGCACACGAAGGGTCGCCAGGAGGAGCCGTCGTCCCCGCGCCCCTCGCAGTTGGGGCACTCCCTGAACTTCGTGTAGCGGATCGCCACGGTTCTCATGGCCCGATACTACCAGGAGAGAACGGGGCCAGCCGTCGTTCCGGCCGGGCCTCGTTGTCCAGTTCCCCGAAGAGGTCGAGCAGTTGCTCCCCGCACAGGCTCAGGCGGTAGTAGACTCTCCTCCCCCTGCGGTGAGGCTCCACCAGCCCGGCACGGCGCAACCGCGCCAGGTGCTGGGAGACCGCGCTGGGGCTGATCGCGAGCGACCTGGCCAGCTCGGTGGTTGTTGACGGCACCACCAGGCTCTTGAGCACCGAAGCGCGCCCTGCGCCGAGCGCGGCCGTAAGGGCCTCGTCCGTGGGGAGGCGACCCGTCTCCCAGAGCCTCGCCACCCCGCGCGGGCTGTAAACGAGCGTCGGCTGCCACGGCGCGTCGATGATCACGTGGACGTCCGGCCAGGCGAAGGCTACAGGGATCAGGAGCACCCCCCTGCCTCCCGGCTCTACCTCGGCCTCGAAGTCCTTGTAGAGTTCGACGACCCCGCTGCGGTAGCCTACAGAACGGTGCAACCCGCCGAAGAGTGCCTCGGGCCCGTGGAAGGCGAGCGTACGAGCGCGCTTGAACACGTCGGCCTCGAGCAGGGTGTGCAGCCGGGGCCAGTGCGGGGCCAGAACGCGTCTGTGGTACAGGACGAGTAGCTCCGCCAGGCGCTCCACGGAGCCCTCGGGATCTTTCAGGTAGGCGCGGAGCGCCGGGGTATCCTCGTCGGCAACACGCTTCACCTCTTCTCGCACCCTCTCGGGCGGGGTGGCCCGCAGCAGCTCCACCTCGGTGAGGAACTCCGGGAATGGGGTAGTCGGAGGCGGGGTGAGGAAGTCGGGCATGTAGCCCCGCGCTCGCACCAGGGCGTCGAGAGGGCCGAGTTCCCATCCCTCTATCTCCTCCCGCGCCCAGGAGATCCAGGGCAGGTGCAGCGCGTGCCGGCCAGGGTCGAGGATCGCCCGGTAGCTCTCAACCGTCTCCCAAAGCGGGCTGAGGGCAAAGCGGGTCTGCGTGAGATCTTCGGCGGAGACGTGGATCCGGATCATTCGCGGAGACCCTCCTTCTTCTCGACCGCCCACGCTATTGTAGCCACAGTTTAGAAAAAACCGAATGTTTTCCCTTGCGGTGGGGGGCAGCGTACAGTCAGATCAGAGTGCAGGATCTCGGGAGGTGAACCGGAGATGTACGGGTGGTTGGACTATCGGGCTCGCCATCACGCAGAGGAGCTGCGCGAAGAGGCGGAGCGCCGCCGCCTCGCGCGAGCCTTGAGGGACGCCGGGCGAAACGAGCGCCGTGCAGGGCGGCGCTTTGCGCACCAGCGGGCAAGCTGGATCATGGACCTTGTGCGGGGAACGCTTGCAGGTAAGGGGATTCTCGAGCAGCCGGCCTGCGAGGAGTGCCTCTCGAAATAGCAGAAGGCATAGCTGGAACAACCGCTGGTCGCCAACGGGTGCATCGCCGGTAGACGGCGAGACGGAGCGCTGGTAGTCTGCGGCGTTTCGGTTCGGGCGACGAGGGAGGTCCGTGTGGGTCCGGCGGTGTTCTTGGCGGTGTCGGCCGGGGTGGCCATCGCGTTTCAGGTTGTCGTCAACGCGGTCGGGTTGCGGGACCTCGGTCTGGGCGGCCTCATCAGCATCTCGGGCGCCACGACGGCCTTCGCAGGACTGGCCTGGGCCCTCTTCGCTGCGAGACCCGACTTCACCGGGCGCGCGCTGATGTGCGCCTTAGCGTCCGGGCTGCTGGGCGCGTTCATCCTTAGCGCCATCGTGCTGGCGGCCAACCGCGCGGGGCTCGCGCAGACGCTCTCGCTCGTCATAGCCTCCCAGCTCGTCTTCGGACTGGCAATCGACCGCCTCGGCGTATTCGGCCACACAGCGCAAGAGTTGGGAATCCTCAAAGTTCTCGGGATAGCTCTGATCCTGGCCGGCGGAATATTGGTGGTCAGGGCGTGACTAGGTTTCAGGTAATGGACCTCGGTAGCGCATGCGTCGCGTTCTGGGGGTTTTCGAAGGCGAACTAGAGCCTCTCCACAACTCCTGTTACCTGTAGCCCGATGCCTTATCTCCAGCTTGTCAGGTACTCTATCTGCTCCCCGGTGAGCTCCTCGGGCTCGACACCAAGGGTTGCGAGCTTGGTTCGGGCCACGTACTCGTCTATCTCGTCCGGGATGGTATGCAGACCCGGCGTCATCTCCGCGGCGTGGTTGGCGAGGAGGTGCGCCGCGAGCGCCTGGACGGCGAAGGTGAGGTCCATGATCTCGACCGGATGTCCGTCCGCGGCGGCGATGTTGACGAGCCTGCCGCGAGCGATGACGTGGAAGCGCCGCCCATCCTCCATCTCGTACTCCGTGACGTTACGGCGAGCTTCCCGGACCGCGACGGCCTCCCTGGCTAGCGCCGCGAGGTCGAACTCGTGGTCGTAGTGTCCGGCGTTGGCGAGGAGGACGCCGTCCTTCATACGGGCGAAATGCTCGCTCCCGAGCACCTTCAGGTTCCCGGTTCCGGTGATGAAGACGTCCCCGATCTCTGCGGCCGCGAGCGAGTTCATCGCCTCGTATCCCTCGGCGTAGGCCTCGAGCAGCTTGACCGGCTCCGGCTCGCAGACGACTACGCGGGCGCCCATCCCCTTCGCGTACTTGGCGAGCCCCCGCCCCACCCAGCCGAAGCCCATCACGACTACCGTCTTGCCTGAGAGGAAGAGGTTGGTGTTTGAGAGCAGGCTGACGATGGACGAGTGCCCCGTACCGTAGCGGTTGTCGAAGAGGTGCTTCATGCGGGCGTCGTTGGCGGCGAGCACGGGGACGGTCAGCGCCTTCTCCGTGTCCATCGCCCTGAGCTTGAGGATGCCCGTCGTCGTCTCCTCGGAGGCCCCTATGACGCCCTCGAGAAGGTCGGGTCGGTGCAGGATCATGCGGCTCACGAGCTCGGCGCCGTCGTCTATTATGATCTCTGGTCCCGTCTCGATCGTGCGGAGCAGGAATCCCTCGAACTCATCCTCGCTCGGGTCGTGGGTAGCGAAGACCCTGACGCCCCGCTCGGCGAGCGCGGCGCAGACGTCGTCCTGGGTGGAGAGCGGGTTGCTCCCCGAGACGGTGACCTCGGCACCCGCCTCGGAGAGGAGTATCGCGAGGTAGGCGGTCTTTGCCTCGAGGTGGATGGTCATCGCAATTTTGCGCCCGTCCAACGATCCGTCGGAGAGCCGCTCCTCGAAGATGGCGTTCAGGACAGGCGCGTGCTGGGCGACCCAGTCTATCTTGCGTCGTCCCTCGGGGGCGAGGGCAGGGTCTTTTACGATGGATTCCTCGATCATGGCTCTCCTACTCTGTCTGGCGATTGGCGCCCCAAGTTTACAGGGCGCCAGGGCGGAATGCCGCTCCCGTTACCGCTTTCCCCCGCGCTCCTGGAGTAGCCTCTCGAGCACCTCAGGGTAATCCGTCATTATGACGTCCACCCCGAGATCCAGGAGCCGGCGCATCTCGGCCGCATCGTTTATCGTCCACGCGTCAACTCGCACCCCACTGGAGTGGGCCGCCTTCAGAAAGCGTGGCGTGACGAGCTTTATCCCCTGGTGCTCTACCGGCGCCTGGAGCGCCTCGTAGGCGGGGTTGAGGAGCGTCTCGAGATGTAGCCTGCTCAACACGTAGAACGCGGCGATCTCGCGCCTCGAAGCCCCCGTGGAGATACGGCCTCCCGAGACCTTGCGGAACCTTCGCAGCACGGCGTGGTCGGTGGAGGCGACGAGGGTCCGTCCCTCGGCGGCTGCGTCCTGTATGACCCTGAGCACCGCCTTCTCAGCTCCCGGTCGCGCCTCCTTGATATCGGCGTTCACGCAGGTATTGGGGAACTCCCCATAGACCTCGGCGAGCGTGGGTATCCTGAGCCCCCGACCACGGTAGGGGAAGGTCTGTCCGCCATCGGGGCTGAAGCTATCGCCGGCGTCGAGGCACCGGACCTCCTCCAGCGTCATCCCTGCGACGGCGCCGGAGCCGTCGGTGACGCGGTCCACTGTGGCGTCGTGGATGACGACCACCTCGCCATCGCGAGTCAGGTGGACGTCGAGCTCCAGCCCGCCGGCTCCCGCCTCCACCGCCAGCCGAAAGGCTTCCAGGGTGTTCTCCGGGGCCCGCGCCGCGGCGCCGCGGTGGGCGAAGTTGGCCGGCCAGGGCCGCCCCGCGGTCCGCCGCACGCGCTTCAATAGGGCGGCGCCGACCAGAGCGCCGGAGAGACCACCGATCGCAGAGAGCAGAACGCGTCTTCTGTCCACCCGCGAAACTTAGCACACGGCCCGCTCGTTGACCCTCCATAGAACGTCTCGTATACTCTGTCGGCTGCCCTGTCGGAGTGGCGGAATTGGTAGACGCGCTAGGTTGAGGGCCTAGTCCCCGATAAGGGGGTGGGGGTTCGAGTCCCCCCTCCGACACATCACAAGAAGTAAACGGTCATACGCCAGGGTCCAGGTCGGAGTGTATAATTAGGTCAGGACTCGCCTGTTCTCCCCATCCTCCCCGGGCGAGTCCTTCTTTTTGGCTTGGCAGCTTGTAGGTTGTGTAGCGATGCCTCGAGCGCGAAAAACATCGTCGCGGGCGTCGCCGCCCTTGAGCTGGTCCTCGCCGATGCTCCTGCAATTACGGGGAGCGCCACCCCAGCGGCCAGCGCTAGCACCAGCGCCGCCGTCAAGGCAGCTCTCCCGGAGTGGGGATCCTCGGTTAGCCCAGGAAGATCAGGGCCACGTTCGTCAGGGCGAAGAGCGCCACCACGATCAGGGTGAGCCGCGTCAGGTTCTTCTCCATGATCGTCGTCCCCGGCATGGTCCCGCCGACCCCGCCGCCGAGGGAGGACGAGAGCCCCCCACCCTTGCCGGAGTGCAACAGGATGAGTCCTATGAGCGCGATGCAGAACACGGTGTGAAAGAAAGCCAGTACGTATAGCATGCGCCTACTTTATCACACGATCACTGCTCGGAGGGCACGGTCTCCTGGGCTGCTTCGACGAGCTGCATGAAGCTCTCGACCTCGAGGCTCGCCCCGCCGACCAGGGCGCCGTCAACGTCTTCCTGGGCCATGATCTCCGCTGCGTTCTTCGGCTTGACGGAGCCGCCGTAGAGGATACGAACCCCATCGGCGAACCCGTCGTCCCTGAGCTCCCTGAGCAGATCCCGAATGCGGCCGATCGCGTCCTGCGCGTCCTCGGGCGTGGCCGTCTCCCCGGTACCGATCGCCCAGATGGGCTCGTAGGCGAAGACGAGTGAGCCGCCGTCCAGGTCGTCGAGCTCCTCCATCACGCGTCGCACCTGCCCCGAGACCTTCTCCCACATGTCGCCGGCGTCGCGCTCCTCCTTGGTCTCGCCGACGCAGACCACGGGCAGGAGCCCTGCCTCGACCGCGCGGGCGGCTTTCCTGGCGACCATGTCGTCGTCCTCGCAGAAATGCTCGCGGCGCTCGGAGTGGCCGACGATACCGGCCTCAGCTCCAGCGTCCTGGAGCATCGGCACGGAGACCTCGCCCGTGAACGCGCCCCAGTCTTCGTAGTAGAAGTTCTGCGCGCCCGCGATGACCGGCGTATCTTCGGCCATCCGGGAGACCTCGTGCAGGCACGTGAAAGGGGCGAAGACAGCCACGTCCACGCCATCGGCGTCAGCCGCCCGCGGCAGGAGCGCCGCCATGTACTCCTCCGCCTCGCGGATGGTCTTGTTCATCTTCCAGTTCGCCGCCATCATGGGCCTGCGCGCCATTCTCAAGCTCCCTTCTCCGGCAAGGCCGCCACACCGGGCAGCTCCTTCCCCTCCACGTACTCGAGGCTCGCCCCGCCTCCGGTGGAGATGTGGCTCATCTCGTCCTCGAGGCCGAGCTTCCTTACAGCCGCGACCGAGTCACCGCCCCCGATGACGCTCGTCGCGCCCCTCTCG
>JBJMIY010000293.1:0-3193 GCA_045806605.1 Rubrobacteraceae bacterium | reverse complement strand
GACGTCAGCTTCGCCGAGCTCGAAGATCGCGGTGATTTCGGCCTCGGCACGTTAGACGCGCTAGACGGCGAGATGATCGCTCTCGACGGCGACTTCTACCAGGTGAAGGCTGACGGGCGAGCTTATCCGGTCGGCAAACAGGCGAGGACCCCGTTCGCCGTCGTGACCTTCTTCGAGCCGAACCTGTCGAGAATGCTGGCCACGCCGATGGATTTCGAGGCGTTGGGTGCGTATCTGGATCGGCTCGTCGGCGATGAGACTTCATGCTACGCCGTGCGCGTAGACGGGCGCTTCGATTACGTCAAGACGCGCAGCGTGCCCCGCCAGCGCAAGCCCTACCCGCCCCTCGCCGAGGTCGTCGAGAGCCAGCCTACCTTCGAACTCCATGATGTCCAGGGAAGCCTCCTTGGCTTCCGTTTCCCTCTCTATGCCCAGGGGATCAACGTCGCAGGTAACCACTTTCACTTCATAACCGCGGAAAGAGATGCCGGTGGACACGTCCTCGAGTTCCGGTTGGCCCGTGGCGAGCTTCGCGTCGACCACGAAGCGGACCTCAGGCTCGAGCTTCCGCCAGGCGTCGATCTGCCCGTACCCGATCCGGCGGCCTCCAGGAGGGAGGAGGTGGACCGCATCGAAAGAGGAGAGTAGCCGTCAGCTGGCGGGGTCGAGAGATTCGTGGCCACGGGGCCGGGCGAGCTGCCACTTATCGTGGTGGGAGGCTGCCTTCGCCAGCAGGTCCGCGCCTGCAGCCACTGCTTCGCCGCCGAAGCGCTCGCGTACTTTGGCTGCGATCGCCTCGATCGCCTGTGGTACGTTCGCGGGTAGGTCTCCGATGCTCTCCCGCCTGAAAGACAACCTCAGAGCGGCGTAGAAACGCTCGAGGACCTCCACGAGCTCCGCTGTGCTGGAGACCAGGATCAGGGCCTCGAGCCGCGCGGCTCGGCGCGTCACCCTCTGGGCGAGGCCCGCGTGCTTGATACCCCGCGGACCGCCAGAGCGGACCGAGTAGGCCCCGGGACAGAACTCGCCCTCGACCTCTCCGCCTTCCGCCGCCACGCCTGTGCGCCGTATCGCCGCCGCGACGAGATCCACGCCTTCGGCGTAGCGTTCGTAGAGGCCGTGGCGCAAGTCCTCGACGGGGAAGGTGAGCGAGAAGGAGATCGAGCCTTCGTTCGCCGCCACCGCCCCGCCGCCCGAGTTGCGTACCAGCACGGGGAAGCCGAGGCTCTGCGCCGCTTCCACCGCCTTACCGAAGCCGGGTAAGCGCGTCTCCGGCCTCGTAACGCCGACGTAGCGCGAGGAGGTCCAGATGAGGGCTGTCGGGCCGCGCTCGCCGGAGGCGACCTCTTCGAGCACCGCCTGCTGCAGCCCGAAGCCGTCCTCGGGGGCCTGCAGGTACTCTGAAATCAAGATCTGCACGTTGCCAAGATACCATCCTGGCAACGGAGGGCGTGTACCCGGTAGCGATCCCCCGCGGTGCTAAGATAGCACCTTGGTATGGACGCGGGAGAACCAGTGTTGCGAAGGGAAACCATGACGCCGGAGCACCCGGGAAACCCGTGGCGGACCGTCTCCTCCAGGCGGGTGTACGAGAACCCCTGGATCTCTGTGCGCGAGGATCAGGTCGTACGTCCGGACGGCGAGCCGGGTATCTACGGCGTGGTGCACTACAAGAACGTCGCCGTGGGGATCCTCGCGATCGAAGAGGACCACGTCTACCTGGTCGGACAGTACCGTTACCCGCTCGAGATGTATTCCTGGGAGATACCTGAAGGCGGCTGCCCCGATGGCGAGGAGCCCCTGAGCGCCGCCCGGCGCGAGTTGCGGGAAGAGACGGGCCTCGAAGCCACGAGCTGGCGGAAGCTAGGAGAGGCGTTTCTTTCGAACTCGGTCGCGGACGAGTACGCTGTGTGGTTTCTCGCGACAGGTCTCGTGCCCGGCGAAGAGCAGCCGGAGGGCACGGAGGAGATCCGGGTCCGCCGCGTGCCGCTGCGCGAAGCGCTTGCCATGGCGCTCGACGGGGGGATCACTGACGCCCTCAGCATCGTCGCGCTCACGAGCTACGCCCTGAATCAGCAGGGTTCTACGGGGAGATGAAAGTGCTCGCGCTAGCGGGTGGGGTAGGCGGCGCGAAGCTGGCCGCGGGCCTCGAGACTGCGCTTTCGCCGGGCGACCACCTCGCGATCGTCGTGAATACCGCAGACGACTTCGATCTGTGGGGCCTGCGCATCTGCCCCGACCTCGACACGGTGATGTACACCCTCGCCGGGGTCGCTAACCCCGAGACAGGCTGGGGCCTCGTAGACGAGTCGTTCGATGTTCTCGACATGCTCGCCCGCTACGGCGAGGACACCTGGTTCAAGCTCGGCGACAGGGATCTCGCGACGCACGTGCTGCGCACGGCGAGGCTGCGCGCCGGGGAGCATTTGACCGGGATCACCGCCGGCCTTTCGGCGGCGCTGGGTATCAGGAGCGCCATCCTCCCCATGTGCGACGAGCCGGTCGCTACCGTCCTCGATACCCCTGATGGTCCGCTAGAGTTCCAGGAGTACTTCGTGCGCAGGCGCCAGAGGGACGAGGTGCTCGGCCTGCGCCTGCGCGGCATAGGGGATGCCCGCCCCACGGACACCGTCCTCGAAGCTCTCGCCGGAGCCGACCTCGTGGTCTTTTGCCCCTCCAACCCGATTGTGAGCGTAGGCCCGATACTGGCCGTGCCCGGGATGCGGGAGGCGCTGGCGTCTTCCTCTGTCGCCAGGGTCGCGGTCAGCCCCATCATCGGCGGAAGGGCGCTCAAGGGGCCGGCTGACAGGATGCTAGCTTCTCTGGGGCACGAGGTCTCGCCGGCCGGGGTGGCGAGGATTTACGAGGGGCTCGTGGACGGAATGGTAATAGACGAGGTGGACGAGGCGCAGCGGTCCGGAATCGAGGCGCTCGGAATGCGTGTGCTCGCGACGGGAGCCGTCATGCGCGACGTCCCGGACAGGGCGCGCCTTGCGCGGGAGGTCCTCGGATTCGGCGCCGGGCTGGTGGCGCTGTGAGCGGAGCTGTGAGCGGAGCTGTGAGCGTCTTCGCGGTCGTGCCTGTAAAAGACCTGGCAGGGACCAAGAGCCGGCTCGAGCCCATCCTGAACCCGGGCGCCAGGGCCGGGCTCACCCTCTACATGATGGGCCGCGTCGTGGCGGCGCTGCGCGGG
>JBJMIY010000292.1:0-4008 GCA_045806605.1 Rubrobacteraceae bacterium | reverse complement strand
TCCCCATCTCCTGGGTCAGCTTCTGGATGTAGCGGCCGCGCTCGACGTCCTCCTGGGAATACAGCCGGGTGTTCTTTATGCTCTTGCGCGGGCGGAGCAGACCCTTCTGCTCGTACATCCTCAAAGTCTGCGGGTGCACGCCGATGAGCTCAGAGGCGATCCCGATCATGAACACGGGCCTCTTGCGCAACTTCACGATCCCACCTTCTTGAATAACTCCTCCCTGACGTCCTCGTCCCTCTCCTCCGCGAGGGCCTCGAGTATCTCCCGTTCCCGTCTCTTTAGCTTCCTGGGCACTACGAGCCGCGCACGCACGATGAGATCCCCACGCTCCCCACTTCGCGCCCTGGCCTTCGGAGCCCCCGCACCCCGCACCCTGAACTGCTTGCCGTCCTGCGTCCCCGCCGGCAGCCTCAACCTCACCGTTCCACCCCCCGGACGCGGTACCTGTATCTGAGCGCCGAGAGCCGCCTCCACGAAGCTGACCGGCACCTCGACAACGAAGTCGTCCCCGCGCCGCTTGAAGACCGGGTGCTCCCTTACACGCGTTACCACGTACAGGTCCCCCGCAGGACCACCCTTCTGGCCGGCGCTGCCTCTCCCCGGAACCCGGATCTTCATCCCATCCTTCGCCCCAGCCGGGATCCGGACCGTCACCTGCCGCGCCTTGCGCACCCTGCCGCTCCCCGAACACGTCCGACACGGCTTCTCGACTATCGTACCTTCCCCACCACACCTCACGCACGGCTCCGAGAAAGCAAAGAACCCCTGGTCACGACTCCGTACCCCACGCCCCCCACACTCCGGACAAGTCCGCGGCGACGTGCCAGGCGCCGCACCCGTCCCCCCACAGTCTCCACACGCCTCCTCGACCGGCACGTTCACCCGCGTCGTGACGCCGTTAAGAGCATCTTTGAAGCTGAGGTTGACGGTTGCAGTTATGTTCTGGCCTTTGCGCGAAGCTGTAGTGGCGCGGGTGGAGCGCCCGAAGATGTCTCCCAGGCCGCCGAAGCCGCCGAAGAGGTCAGAGAGGTCGTCCACGCGGGTGCCGCCGGCGGTTCCCTGTCCCGGGCCGCCGCCGAAGAAGGCGCGTGGTCCTTCGTCGTATTGCCGCCTTTTCTCGGGGTTAGAGAGGATCTCGTAGGCGTGCTGTATTTCCTTGAAGCGCTCCTCGGCTTTGGGGTCGTCGCGGTTAGCGTCAGGGTGGTGCTCGCGCGCCAGCTTGCGGTAGGAGCGCCTGATCTCCTCCTGCGACGCCTCCCTGGTTACCCCTAGAACCTTGTAGAGATCCCCCGTCTCCATGCCCTAACCCTGTCTCGCAACTACAACCTTCGCGATGCGGACAGGCTTGCCGTTGAGTACGTACCCCCGCTGGAAGGTCTGGAGGATGGTGCCCTCCTCGTGGTCTTCGGAAGGCTGGCCCATAACGGCTTCGTGGACGTTGGGGTCGAAGGGCTGGCCGTCGGAGGCTACGGGTACGAGGCCCTCGCTGCGGAGCACTTCGACGAGATGGTCGCGGGTGGCGTAGACGCCCTCGCGGATATCGCCCTCGGCCTCGAGCGCGCGGTCCAGGTTATCGAGGACGGGTAGGAGCTCGACGACTAGCCTCTCGGAGGCTGCCTGGAGGATGCGGGATCTCTCGCGCTCCAGGCGCTTGCGCGAGTTCTCGAACTCAGCCTTCAGGCGGCGAAGGGCCTCGAGGTACTCGTCACGCTCACGGCGGGTCACCTCGAGCTCCGCGCTCAGCGCGGCCAGCTCCTCCTCGGCGGCCTTCTCTACCTGTGGGCCTTCGGGTTCCTCTGGCGTGCCCGGGTCTTCTTCGCCGGGCTCTCCGGGAGACCCCTGGGCCTCATCGATCCCCTCGGGGGCCAACGGTTCTTCGCGGGCTTCCGGCTCGCGCCTGTTCTCTTCGCTGCTCAATGCTCTCGACTTCCTCCCGTTGATGCTAGGAGCGGCCGGGGTGGTGCCCCGGCCGCTCCGGGATGCGCTACTTGCGCTGGTCGTCTTCCTCCTCCTCCTCGTCGTCGTCGACGATCTCGGCGTCCTCGACGACGTCGTCGTCGGTGGCGCCGGAGGAGCTCGCCTGCTGCTGCTCCTGGGCCTGGCTGTAGAGAGCCTCCGAGAGCTTGTGCGAGGCGGCCACGAGCGCCTCCTGCTTGGCTTTGATCTCCTCTAAATCGCCGCCGGCGAGGGCTTCCTTGGCCTCCTTGATGGCCTGCTCGATCTCGAGCTTGGTGTTCGGATCTACCTTTCCGTCCACGTCCTTCAGGGACCGCTCGATCGAGTAGACCAGGTTGTCTGCGTTGTTGCGGACGTCGGCCTCTTCGCGGCGGCGCTGGTCATCCTCGGCGTGCGACTCGGCGTCGCGGACCATCTGCTCGATCTCGCTCTCCGAGAGGCCGCTGGAGGCGGTGATAGTGATCCTCTGCTCCTTGCCTGTACCGAGGTCCTTGGCCCCGACGTTGACGATGCCGTTGGCGTCTATGTCGAAAGAGACCTCGATCTGGGGCACGCCGCGCGGGGCCGGTGGGATGCCTACAAGCTGGAAGTTGCCGATGAGCTTGTTGTAGGCTGCTATCTCGCGCTCGCCCTGGTAGACCTTGATCTCGACCGAGTTCTGGTTGTCGTCCGCGGTCGTGAAGACCTCGGCCTTGCGCGTAGGTATGGTCGTGTTGCGCTCGATGAGCTTGGTGAACACTCCGCCCTTGGTCTCGATCCCGAGGCTCAAGGGCGTAACGTCGAGGAGCAGCACGTCCTTGACCTCGCCAGCGAGCACGCCGGCCTGGATGGCGGCGCCTATCGCGACGACCTCATCGGGGTTGATGCCCTTGTGGGGCTCCTTGCCCGTGATCTCCTTGACCTGCTCCTGGACCGCCGGAATGCGCGTTGAGCCGCCAACCAGGATGACCTGATCTACCTGCCCGCTCTGCAACCCCGCGTCCTCCATCGCCCGCCTGACAGGCCCGGCCGTCGCCTCGACGAGGTCGGCGGTCAGGTTGTTGAACTGCGCCCGCGTGAGCGTCAGGTCCAGGTGCTTCGGACCGTTCTGGTCGGCTGTGATGAACGGCAGGTTGATCGAGGTGCTCGTGGTCGAAGAGAGCTCTCTCTTGGCCTTCTCGGCCGCCTCGACGAGCCGCTGGGTCGCCATCTTGTCCTTGGAGAGGTCTATGCCCTCGGCCTTCTTGAACTCAGCGACCATCCACTCGACGACCTTGGCGTCGAAGTCGTCGCCTCCAAGGTGGTTGTTGCCACTCGTCGCCTTGACCTCGAAGACCCCGTCGCCGAGCTCCAGGATGGAAACGTCGAACGTCCCGCCGCCCAGGTCGAAGACGAGGATGGTCTGGTCTTGCTCTTTGTCCAGGCCATACGCCAGCGCCGCCGCCGTCGGCTCGTTGATGATCCTCTTGACGTCCAGACCCGCGATGCGGCCCGCGTCCTTGGTCGCCTGGCGCTGCGCGTCCTCGAAGTACGCCGGGACCGTGATGACCGCCTCGGTCACCTCCTCGCCGAGGTACTCCTCAGCGTCCCTCTTGAGCTTCTGCAAGATCATGGCCGAGATCTCCGGCGGCGAGTAATCCTTGTCCCCGACCTGGACCCTGATGTCACCGCCAGAGCCGGACTTGACCTCGTAGCCCACTCGGGAGGCTTCCTGCTTCACGTCGCCAAAGCGCCGGCCCATGAAGCGCTTGATCGAGTAGATCGTGCGGTCAGGGTTCGTCACCGCCTGCCTGCGCTCAAGCTGCCCAACCAACCGCTCCCCACTCCTCCGATCAAACGCCACCACCGAGGGCGTCGTACGCTCGCCCTCCGCGTTCGTGATCACAACCGGCTCCCCACCCTCCAATACCGCCACGCAACTGTTGGTGGTGCCCAGGTCTATGCCTATGCTCTTGGCCATAACCGTACCTCCCGCAAGGTCTACTTATCTATAAGTAGGAGAAGTATAAAATCTTAGTGCGGTGTACGCAAGTTTGTGCCAATTGCATCACGCCGCGTGACGAAGGAGAA
>JBJMIY010000291.1:0-4479 GCA_045806605.1 Rubrobacteraceae bacterium | reverse complement strand
CCGACCGTCGGGGCCGGGAGGTGCACAGACGCAGATCTCCCGCACCCCCGCAACCTGGGCCGGTATCGCCGCCATCATCAGCGTGCTCGGGTAGGCTGCGTGCCCGCCCGGTACGTAGACGCCTGCCCTCCTCAAGGGACGCACCCGCTGTCCCACCGTCGCGCCGTCGCGGCTCATCTCCCACGAACGGTCCATCTCCCGCTCGTGGAAAGCGCGCACGTTCTCGAAGGCGGCCAGGCAGGATCCTTCTAGCTCGGAAGGCAGTGACGCGCGGGAGCGTTCGATCTCCTTCCCGAGGATACGGAACCGCTCTAGGCGTACGCCATCGAAGCGCTCGGTGTACTCCGCCAACGCCTCGTCGCCCCTCACTCTTACGTCTCTCAAGATGCGGCGGGCGGAGCCGCGGACCTCGGGAGACAGGAACCCGCCCGGACGCCTGAGCTGCGCGACGACTTCCTCAGAACCTATCTTGCGGGCGTCGATAATCTTAACCATGGAGGCTCCCCCGCATGGCGTCGAGCAACTCGGCGACCTCCTCGTGGCGGAGGCGGTAGGCGCCGCGGTTGGCTATCAGGCGGGCTGTGGAGCGTGAGATCTCATCGAGGACTACGAGATCGTTCTCGCGCAGGGTCGTCCCCGTGGCGGTGAGGTCCACAATGCACTCGGAGAGGCCGACGAGTGGGGCGAGCTCGAGAGAGCCGTGGAGCTCGATGATCTCCGCCTGGCGCCCGAGCGACTCGAAGTAGCGCCTGGCGGTGTTGGGGAACTTGGTCGCGACCCGGACTACCTCGGCGTGGGAGATGGCCCTTTGCACCTCCTCGGCCCTTTGCTTCGGCGCGGCCAGGATCATCCTGCACGCGCCGGTCCCGAGGTCCCTGAGCTCCATGACGTTCGGGCGCTGCTCCTCCAGTACGTCCTTGCCGACGATCCCGACGTCCGCGGCGCCGTGCTCGACGAAGACCGGCACGTCCGAAGGCCGGCTCACGATGAACTCCGCGCCCTCACCCTTGTAGAAGAGCCTGCGCTCGTTCTCCCGCAACACCTCCACCGGCAACCCCGCCCCACCGAGCGCAGCGAGTGCGTCTTCGAAGATGGCCCCCTTGGGCACCGCGACCCGCAGCCCGCTCACGAGAGCACCCTCTCGGCCACCTTCTCGACCGGGGTCGGCTCGAACTCGCCACCGGTTTCGGCCGGGGCGAGCTTCAGCCCCTCGGGGGCCGGATACCCAACCCAGGAGGCTTCGACCGAGATAGCGTAGTCGAGGGCTGCCTCGGGGGCAAGGTCATCGGCCAGGTGAAGGATCGAGACGCCCGAGGAGCGGAGCTGCGCGGCGAGCCGGGTGGCTTCGACGGCGCCGCCGACCAGGACGAGCAAAGGCGGGGGCTCCCTGTCGGGCAGAACGGACATAAGCCGTTCGAGGGAGATTGCGAAGCCAGTGGCGGGGAGCGGCTCGCCGAAGCGCCGCAGCAGGTTGTCATAGCGTCCTCCGTTCGCCACGGTGAAGCCGAGGCCGCTGGCGTAAACTTCGTAGACGGCCCCCGTGTAGTAATTGTGGCGTCCGATCAGGCCGAAATCCAGCATCACCGAATCGAGGTGCCCGCCGGCGTCGAGGTGAGCCAGGATCTCCCGCAGGTTCTCAAGCGCCGCCGCCGCTTCGCCCTCCGCGTAACGATCGGCCATCTGCATGATGGAGGCGTCCGTGGCGGGACCGACGAGGCGAGGTATCTCCCGCACCCCGGCCGCCTCGTCAGGGACGTCCGGCGAGATCTCGTCCACCCGCACGAGATCCTTGGCGGCGAGCGCCGCGAGCAACTCGGAGGCGCCCTCGGGGGCGACCCGGCGCAAATACCCCTCGTAGAACGCGGTCTGTCCGAGCACCAGGACGAAGTCCCGCGGCGCGCGAAGACCCAGGCTCTGAAGCGTCTCAACGAGTAAAGCGATGGTCCCGGCGTCTTCCCCTGGGCTCGCCGAGCCGACGACCTCGACGCCGGCCTGACGAAACTCCGCGCTCTGGCCGTGGCCAACCCCGGCTCGCCGGTAGACCGGTAGGCTGTAGGAGAGCTTGTGCGGTGTTGGGGCGTTGCGCAGGCGCTGGGCCACGAGGCGCGCGATCGGGGTAGTCATCTCGGGTCGCAGCAGGAGCATCTGGTTGTCCGGATCGAAGAGCTTGAAAGAGGCGTCGCGCAGTTTTGGCTCCTCGACCACCTCCGAGTACTCGAGGGCCGGTGTGATCACCTCCCTGAACCCGTGCAGCCTGAAGCGTCCCAGGATCCTCGCCTGGACGTCCAGCAGCCGCGTGGACTCGGGCGGCAGGATGTCCCGCGTGCCCGGCGTCGTCGAGAACTTTCTGGTCGCGCCACTCTGCATCGAACCGCTATCTTAACCGATGAAACCGTATCGGCTACTCGAAGACCACGCAGCGGTTGCCGTCCACCAGTATCCGGTCCTCCAGGTGCCAGCGGACGGCGCGGGCGAGTACGCGTCGCTCGACCTCCCGCCCGAGGCGCACCAGGTCCTCCACGGTGTCGCGGTGGGTGACGTGCGCCACGTCCTGGTGGATTATGGGACCGGCGTCGAGCTCCTCCGTTACGTAGTGGGCGGTAGCGCCGATCGTCTTCACCCCCCTATCGTGGGCGCGACGGTAGGGGTCGGCGCCGGCGAAGGCGGGGAGGAACGAGTGGTGGATGTTGATGATCCCGCTCGGGTAAGCATCCACGAACTTCGGGCTGAGTATCTGCATGTAGCGGGCGAGCACCACGACGTCCACGCCATGCTCGAACAGGAGGTCCAGAACCTTTCCCTCCTGCTCCGCCTTCGTCTCCTTAGTGACCGGAAGGTGGTGAAATGGGATGCCGTAGATCTCGGCGCGGGAGGCGAGGTCGGGGTGGTTTGAGACCACGAGCGGTATCTCGGCGTCGAGCTCCCCGGAGTCCCAGCGCCACAGGAGGTCTATGAGGCAATGGTCGTAGCGGGAAACAAGTATGGCCATCCGCTTGGGCGTGTCGGTGTGGGAAACGCGCCATTCCATACGGTGCCTGCGCGCGAGCGGGGCGAAGGCGCCGGCGAACTCGTCGCGTCCCAGGCCGAAGCCCTCGCCCTCGATCTCCAGGCGCATGAAGAACGTCCCGGAGTCGCTGACGTACTGGTCGGCTGAGAGGATGTTACCGTCGTGCATCGCGATGAACGAGGAGATCGCCGCGATGAGGCCCTTCTTGTCCGGGCACGATATCAGTAGTCGCAGGTTGTAACTCACGGCAGGCACACGCTCCGGATCTCCGAGGTCACGAACGTTCCGCATTCTGCTACACCGCGAGGCGGGCCAGCAAGTGACCGGGTCTATCTAGCGTCCGCGGCTACTCCCTGCTCCGGATCTCAGTAACCACCGGGTCGTAGAAGAGCCCGAGGAGCCAGTCAGCCGCGATGCGCGCCCGGCTCTGGGGGCTCTCCAGCTTGTACAGGTACGTCATCCGCCAGAACATCGCCGCCATGCGGCCGCTGAACTTTATCCCAAGCACCTCGTTGACGGCGAACTCGCTCCCCATCTCCACGAGCTGCCCCAGGGGCTTGTAGTCGAAGGGCTCGAGCTTCCCGCCGTCTATGGCGGAGAGCACGTTCCTGGCTACGGCCCTGCCCTCCTGCGTGGCAGCCTGGGCGTTGGGAGGTACGGATGTCCCGTCTTCATCGACGTTGGCCGCGCAGTCGCCGACGCCCCAGACGTTGTCGTGACCCTCGACACGCATGAAGGCGTCCACTTTGAGTCCCTTGCGGTCGTCGTGCGGGAGGTCGAAGTCGTCGAGCCGTTCGCTCGCGCGGGCGCCCGCGGTCCAGATGGCGTTCTCCGTCTGTATCTCGCGGCCGTCGTCCAGGATCACCTTCTCCGCGGTGATCTCCCTTGCCTTGACCTTGCTAATGACCTCGATCTCGAAGTCGGCCAGCTTCTTGCGGGCCGTGCGCCTGAGCGCGGGATCCAGCTCCTTGAGGATCTGCTCGTTGCGGTCCACAAGGATTATGCGGACGCGGTGCGGGTCTATGTTCGGGTAGTCGGGGGCGAGGACATCGTGGACCAGCTCGTGCAGCTCCGAGGCCGTCTCGACCCCTGTGGCCCCGCCACCTATGATGAGGAACGTCAGCTTCGAGGCGGGAACATCTCCCCGAGCCAGAGTCGTCTCTTCGTAGTGCTCGATGACCCGGTTGCGGATTTTCTCCGCGGTCCCGATGCCCGTCATGCTGATAGCGTACTTCTCGACCCCGGGGATGCCGAAGTAAGCGGGCTCGCCGCCCAGGGCTACTATCAAATGGTCGTAAGGGAACTCCCGCCCCTCGGCTGTAACACATCGCTTCTCGAGGTCTATGCTCTCCACCTCCGCGCGTCGGAAGCTGGCGCCGTCCCGGATCAGCGCCCTCCGCAATGGCTGGGCGATGTTCTTGGTCTCTATGTCGCTGCTTATGGCGCCCGCGAGCATGGGCCAGAAGGTGAAG
>JBJMIY010000290.1:0-12931 GCA_045806605.1 Rubrobacteraceae bacterium | reverse complement strand
ACGCCTTCGCCGGCTGGGAAGAAGGCTGGAACTTCGTCGGTCCCGAGGTGACGAAGGCCCGCCTGGAGGCCGCCGGGTTCGAGGATGTCGAGACCTGGCTGCACGAGGAGTTCACGCAGTTCGCTTCGGTGAGCGCGCTGGCCCGCTTCCTTAGAACGGTCGTGCTGAAACACCACCTGTCGTTCCTGCCGGTTGGGAAGTGGGACTCCTTCGCTCACGCGGTGGCCGAGCGGCTGGCGGAAGAATGGTCCCTCGTCGTGGATTATGTCAGGTTGAACATGCTAGCGACCCGGTCGGGGAGCGCGTGAGGTCGGCCGAGGCCGTCGTCATCGGCGCGGGCGTGATCGGAGCCAGCGTCGCCTACCACCTCGCGGCGAGGGGATGCGGCCCGGTACTCGTGCTGGAGAGAGATCTGGCTCCGGGGCAGGGCAGCACGAGAAGAGCGACCGGCGGGTTCCGCGCCCAGTTCGGCTCCGAGATAAACGTGCGGCTCTCGCTGCTCTCGCGCGAGAAGCTCGTGCGCTTCGAGGAGGAGCTCGGCGTGGACCCCGGCTACCGCCGGTGCGGGTACCTCTTCCTCGCGAGCGACGAGGCGCAACTCGACGCGCTGCGAGGGGCGCGAAGCGTCCAGAGGGCGGCCGGGCTCGAGGACGCGAGGGAGGTGAGGCCTGAGGAGGTAGGGGACATCAACCCCGCGGTCCGCGCCGAGGGGCTCATCGGTGGCGTGTTCGGACCTACGGACGGCTTTCTCAAGCCGATGGAGGTCCTGCGCGGCTACGTCGAGGGCGCACAGCGGCTCGGCGTGCGGTTCGAGTATGGCGTGGAGTGCGCGGGTTTCGAGCTGGATGGGCCGGGGCGTATCGCCGCGGTGCGCACGCCTGAAGGCGACGTCGCCGCGGGGTTTGTCGTAAACGCCGCGGGACCCTGGGCGGCTTCCCTGGCGCGGCACGCGGGGCTAGAGGTGCCCGTCGAGCCGCTGCGCAGGCGGGTGGCGGTGACAGAGCCGTTTGACGAGCTGCCCGAGGACATGCCGATGACCGTCTTCCTGGAAGACGGGTTCCACCTGCGCGTCCGCGACGGCCGCGTCCTTCTCCTGGTGCCTGACGAGCCTGACGCCGCCGACCCCTTCGACCAGAGCGTCGAGGACGCGTGGGTCGAATCTGTGTTGGGGACGGCGCGGGAGCGCGTGCCGTGCCTGGAGGAAGCCTCCATCGACCGGGCGAAGTGCTGGGCCGGCCTCTACGAGATGTCCCCTGACGGCCACGTGCTGCTCGGGAGGGTCGAGAAGATAGACAATCTGTACCTGGCAAATGGATCTTCGGGACACGGGGTGATGCACGCCCCAGCGCTCGGCCAGCTGCTCGCCGAGATCATGCTGGACGGCGCGGCGAGCACGCTCGACGCGCACGCTCTGCGCCCTTCCCGCTTCGCCGAGGGCGAGTCCAACCTCGCCTTAACGTTGCTATGAAATACACTGACCGTTCAGAAGGAGGCGGCATGGAAGACCCGAAGACGTTCGTAGTGAGGGTGTGAGGTTGAGTATCGAGGCTCTGTTCGATGAGGCGGCGGCCGGCTACGACCGGGCGCGAAGGCAGCTGGTCCCCGGGCTGGACGGCTTCTACGGGGCCGCGCTGGAGAGCGTGCCTTTCGGGCGGGAAGCGGAGATCCGGGTCCTCGACCTGGGGGCAGGGACGGGGCTCCTGAGCTCGATGGTAGCCGAGAGGTTCCCGCGCTCGCGGGTAACGCTTGTCGACCTCTCGGTGGAGATGCTCAGGGTGGCGCGGCGGCGACTGTCGGTGGGTAACGGGCGCTTCGAGTTCCGCAACATGGACTACGCGCGCAAGCCGTTGCCTGAAGGGTACGACCTCGTCGTCTCTGCGCTCTCGATCCACCACCTCACGCACGGCGACAAGAAGGAGCTTTTCCAGAAGATATTCGGCTCACTCTCAGGTGGCGGCTACTTCGTCAACGCGGACCAGGTACACGGCGAGACGCCCGAAGAGGAGGCGGTCTACCGCGAGTGGTGGCTTCGGCGCGTGCGCGAGGCGGGGGTGACGGAGGGCGATCTCGGCGCGGCCCTCGCCCGCATGAGGGCCGACAGGAACGCCACCCTGCGCGCGCAACTCGAATGGCTCGCCAAGACCGGCTTCGAGGCGGTCCGCTGCGCGTACACGGACCACAGGTTCGCGGTCTACGGTGGCCGCAAAGGAAAGGATAGAGATGGATAGACCCAGGACGCTCGTAGAGAAGGTGTGGGAGCGGCACGTGGTGCGCAGGGCCGAGGGGGAGCCGGATCTCCTCTACGTAGACCTCCATCTCGTGCACGAGGTGACGAGCCCTCAGGCTTTCGAAGGGCTCCGGCTCGCGGGACGCCAGGTGCGGCGCCCGGACCTCACGCTCGCGACCATGGACCACAACGTCCCGACGACCGACGTGGGGCTGCCGGTAAAGGACAGGGTCTCCGCGAAGCAGATGGAGGCTCTCAGGAACAACTGCGAGGAGTTTGGCATCCAGCTCCACCCGTGGGGGGCTCTGGGGCAGGGCATCGTCCACATCATCGGGCCGGAGATGGGCCTGACGCAGCCCGGGCTCGTGATCGTCTGCGGCGACTCCCACACCGCGACCCACGGCGCGTTCGGCGCCCTCGCGTTCGGCATCGGCACCAGCGAGGTCGAGCACGTCCTCGCGACCCAGACGCTGCCCCAGAGCAGGCCCAAGACGATGGCCGTGACGGTCGAGGGCGAGCTGCCCGCCGACGTCACCGCCAAGGACCTCATGCTCGGCATCCTGAACCGCATCGGGACCGGCGGCGGGGTCGGCCACGTCATCGAGTACAGGGGCGAGGCGGTGCGCTCCCTCTCGATGGAGGGCCGCATGACGGTCTGCAACATGTCCATCGAGGGCGGAGCGCGCGCCGGCCTCATCGCGCCCGACGAGACCACCTTCGGGTACCTGGAAGGCAGGGAGTACGCCCCGCAGGGTGAAGAGTGGGAAAGGGCCGTCGAGTACTGGCGCACGCTCCCGACGGACGAGGGCGCGGCCTTCGACAAGGAGGTCGTCATACGGGCAGAGGACCTCGTCCCCTACGTCTCGTGGGGAACGACGCCGGCCTCGACCGTCCCGCTCGACGGGGAGGTGCCCGAGCCCAAGAACGACGGTCATGTGCGAGCCTTGAGGTACATGGACCTGAAGCCTGGAACCCCGATCAGGGAGATCGAGGTCGACACCGTCTTCCTTGGCTCGTGCACCAACGCCCGTATCGAGGACTTGAGAGCGGCCGCCCGCGTCCTCGAAGGAAAGAAGGTCAAGGAGGGCATCCGCGCGCTCGTCGTCCCCGGCTCCATGCGCGTCAAGAAGCAGGCCGAGGAGGAGGGGTTGGATGAGGTCTTCACCAGCGCCGGCTTCGAGTGGCGCAACGCCGGCTGCTCGATGTGCCTCGGCATGAACCCGGATATCTTGCAGCCGGGCGAGCGCTGCGCCTCGACATCCAACCGCAACTTCGAAGGACGCCAGGGCAAGGGTGGTAGAACCCACCTGGTGAGCCCGGTCGTAGCGGCGGCGACAGCGGTGATGGGCCGCTTCGCCTCGCCCTCCGAGCTCGGCGTCCCCGTGGAGGTGAGCTAGGTGGACCCCGTAAAGAAGGTCGAGGGGAAGGCGCTGCCGCTCGGCTGGGACGACGTGGACACGGACCAGATCGTGCCCAGCGACGCCCTCAAGCGCATAGAGCGTACCGGCTTCGGCCAGTTCCTGTTCTCCCAGTGGAGGGAGGATCCTGACTTCGTGATGAACAGAGCCGAGCACGAGAGCGCCGTCGTGCTGATAGCCGGGCAGAACTTCGGCAGCGGCTCGAGCCGGGAGCACGCGCCGTGGGCGATACAGGACTACGGCTTCGGCGCTGTCATCGCCCCATCCTTCGCCGATATCTTCAAGAACAACTGCGCCAAGATCGGGCTTCTCGCGGTGGAGCTGCCCGAAGAGGCGGTACAGAAGTTACTCGACACAGTTCGCGAAGACCCGGAGGCCGGGATCTCCGTGGACCTCGAGGGGCGCGTCGTGAAGGGACCCGGCTTCGAAGAGCCCTTCGCCTTCGATAACTTCGCCCGCTACCGGCTTCTCAACGGCCTCGACGACATCGGGCTGACGCTGACGCACGAGTACGAACTGGAAGAGTTCGAGAAGTCGCGCCCGGGCTACCTACCGAAAGTGCTGTAGCCTCAGGATCGTTTTCGACCGGAGCCGCCACTCTCAGAGCGGCCGGTCTCCGGCAGGCTAGCTTCATGCCGCGCGCTACTGCGGTTCCATAGCTTCACGCTGACGGTGCGCCGGTGCTGCCCCCAGTGGCGCGACCGGCGATCCGGTGACGTAATTCGAGGTTCCTGGTGCATAATCGAGTAGAGATGGGGTTCATGATCGCACCCGGACACGGCGGCTTATGGTGAGCTGGATGCCTGCGGCCCTGCGTCCGCTGCGGCACCGCGACTTCCGCCTGCTGTGGACGGGCCTTGCGGTCTCGCTCATAGGCAGCGGCCTGTGGCTGGTCGCGCTGGCCTGGCAGGTGATAGAGCTCGGCGGCGGTCCCACGGAGCTCTCGCTCGTCACCGCCCTGTACAGCGTCGGCCTGCTCGCGTTCGTGCTGGTCGGAGGGATCGCCGCCGACCGGCTGCCGCAGCGGCTCGTCATGCTCGCCGCCGACCTGGTGCGCGCGGCTATCCTCCTGGTACTCGGTTGGCTCTCGCTCACCGGCGACCTACGGATATGGCACCTCGCCGCGGGCGGGCTTGTGGTCGGCGCCGGGGAAGCGTTCTTCATCCCCTCCTACACCGCGATCTTGCCGCATCTCCTTCCCGAGAGCGAGTTGCTCGCGGCCAACGGCCTCGAGGGAACGCTGAGACCTCTCGCACAGCAGGCGACCGGACCGGTCCTTGGAGGCGTCGCGGTAGCCGCGCTCTCGCCGGGCGTCGCGATCCTCACAGGCGGGTTGACGTACCTGGTCTCCGCCGGCTGCCTGCTGGCAATGAACGTCCGGCCGGCGAAGAGCGTGCCCACGGCTCCCGGTTTGGCGTCGGTCTTCGCCGACCTGAGGGAGGGCTTCGGATACGTGCGGAGGACGAGCTGGCTGTGGGCGACGCTCCTGTTCGCGCTGGCGCTCGTGCTGTTCATCGTCGGGCCCCTGGAGGTGCTCCTGCCCTTCGCGATCCGTGACAACCTCGGCGGTGGGGCCGACGAATACGGCCTGGCGCTCGCTGCTTTCGGGGTCGGCGGCGCGGCCGGGGCGCTCGCGATCTCCTCCCGGCGGCTGCCGCGCCGCTACCTGACCGTGATGATACTGATGTGGGGCCTGGGCTCCCTCCCGTTCGCCGTCGTCGGGGTGGCGGAGGCTTTCTGGGTGATGTTCGCTGCCCTGTTCGTCGTCGGCGCCACCTACTCCGCCGCGATGGTGATCTGGGGCACCCTCCTCCAGCGCCGGGTGCCCGACGGCCTGCGCGGCCGCGTCTCGAGCCTCGACTTCTTCGTGTCCCTGGCCCTGATGCCGGTCTCGATGGCGATAGCCGGCCCGGCCGGGGCCGCATTCGGGCTAGCCGCCGTCTTCCTGGTCGCAGGGTTCGTACCCGTGCTCCTGGCGGCCGCGGCGATCCTGGTCCCGCGGCTCGATCGCGACGAACTCGCGCATCCGCTCGATCACCCGGTCCAGGACCATCCTGCAATGGGAGACTCCTCTGCAAGCGGTCCGTCTGCACGGTAACCTCTCCGGGCCTTGTGTCGGGCCCGATGTCCGAGACCTGGATCGTCCTCAGGGTCGCATGCGGACCCTGCTGGCATAGAGTTGGGCTATTCCCTTCGAGGCCAGCAGGCGTGCCCACTCTTTTTCGAGCTCGGCGGCTATCTCGCCGGGGATCTCGACGCCGCCGGTCCGCGCGTCCCAGGGGCCGCCTGCCAGAGGGTCATCCTTCAGTATGGAGCGTGGAAGTATCTGCTCGGAGTCAGAGTCGAGCAGTACATCCAGGCGGATGGGGACGTAGAGGGCCAGCTTGCCTTTCCTAGCCTCTTCCGGGTCCCAGTGCTCCTGCTGGTAGACCTCCGACGTGGCCCAACCGGAAGCGAAGATGCCGCGCCGCTCGCCGCTCCCATGCCCCTGGCGCATCATGAACACGCGGTCTCCGGCGGTTATCTTCCGGTTGCGGCCACAGCTCCACGAGGTCGTGTAGAAGCCGTGGTCTCTGACGTCTTCTATACAATCTCGCAGGTCTTCCCACTTGTAAGCCTTCTCAGGGTTGAAGGTGAGCAGGTAAGCTGGCGCGTGTTCCTTCTCTGGCGGGAGATCCGGCTCCGTATATCTCTCGACGCCGAGGATACGATCGATCTCGTCTTCCAGCTCCGTGAGCGCGTCCGGGGCGGCCGGGTCTCCATGGTAATGATCTACGCTCTTGGAGCTCCCGTCTTCGTACTCGATCGAGGTCAGGCAGCCCGGGGCATCGGTAAATTCGCGACTGGTGTATGCGTCTAGCAGACGGGAGTAGTTTGCCTTCTCGAAAGCCTCTACCAGGCGTTGCAGTCTCCTCCGGGATATCTTCCAGCTGTGCGCGCCCGGTTTATCGACGTGGGCTTCCCCGAAATACCTCACCTCTCCCGTTCCGAAGACCGTGACCGTGTAGACCGGGCAAGGACCGTAGCAGGGAGTACGTTTCAGGGTGATATTTCTTACCGTCGAAGTCACAGATCCAGCTCTCCCAGGACCCGAAATTATACGGGAACGCCTCACTGAGCCACCTGGCTTTGCCCCCTCAGCGGTCCGGCGATACGATTACTGCTCGTTGCTGCCTGTAGACAGGAGGACCAGCGTGCCGGAAGTCGCGATCATGATCGAAGGCCAGGACGGGCTCGACTGGCCCCGCTGGCAACGGCTGGCGCGGACGGTCGAGGACTCCGGTTACGCCGCGCTCCACCGCTCGGACCACTTCACGAACCCGACAGGCCCCGTCCTGCACGCGCTGGAGCTGTGGTCTTCGCTCACCTGGCTCGCGGACAATAGCGACCGCATAGAGTTCGGACCGCTCGTCTCTCCGGTCTCGTTCAGGCACCCTGTCATCACCGCCTGGACGGCGAGCAGCGTGGACAGTCTCGCCGGCGGACGCCTGCGGCTCGGCATCGGCGCGGGCTGGCAGGAGCGGGAGCACGAGGCTCACGGCTTCGAGTTGCTCGAGACCGAACTCCGGTTCGCTCGCTTCGAAGAGGCTCTGGAGGTCATAACCCTGCTCCTGCGCAACGACGAGCCGGTCTCGTTCGACGGCGAGTTCTACCGGCTGCGCGACGCCGTGCTGATGCCGAGGTCCCCGCGGCCTGGCGGACCGCCGATAGTCATCGGCGGCAACGGCCCGCGGCGCACCCTGCCGCTGGCTGCCCGCTACGCCGACGAGTGGAACGCCGTCCTCATACCCCCCGGGCGGTTCGCGGAGCTGAGCGCCCGCCTCGACGAGCTATTGCGAGAGGCCGGGCGCCCGCCCGAAGCGGTGCGCCGGACGCTGATGACGCGGGCAATATTCGGGCGCACCACCGCCGACGTCGAGCGCAAGCTCGCGGGAAAGCAGGCGGACGCGCTTCGCGCGCGGGGCACCATCGTCGGCACGGGGCCCGAGGTCGCGGAGCAGCTCGCCCGGCTGGATGAGGCCGGGGTGGAGCGGGTGATGCTGCAGTGGCTGGAGACAGACGACATAGACGGTCTGGAGGCGATGGCCGAGTTCGTCCTGCCGCGGTGAGGGCGCGCCGCCGCGACAGGATCCGAGCCGGGGGATAGAATGGGGGGATGGCGTCGCGCGCGACACTGGTAGGGTTCAACCACGTGGCTCTCGAGGTCGGTGACGTCGAGGAGGCCCTGGAGTTCTTCGGACGCCTCTTCGAGGTGAAGCTGCGCGGGCGCGGCCCCGGCATGGCGTTCGTAGACGCGGGGGACCAGTTCATTGCCCTCTTCGAGGGGCAGACCCGGCAACCCGACGAACACCGCCACGTCGGGATAGTGGTTGACGACAGGCGGCCGGTGAGGCGGGCGCTCAAAGATATGGGCGTGGAGGTCCTGCCCGTCAGGGGCCTCGACTTCCTCGACCCGTGGGGCAACCGCTGGCAGGTCTTGGATTACTCCGAGATCCAATTCACCAAAGCTCCAAACGTGCTGAGCGGTATGGGGCTCGGCAGCCTGGGGAAGAGCGAGAGCGCCCTGGAGGAGCTGCGCAAGAAGGGCCTGGCTCCGGACTAGGGGCCTCTCTATGGGCGGCGTGAGGTCCGAGATAGAGGAGATCGTCGACCGCGAGACGAGGGCCTGGGATACCGGGGACGTGGACCTCCTGCTCACCGTGTTCCACCCGGACATGGTCTGGCCCTGGCCGAGGACCGTGAGATCACACGACCCGATGGACTGGGTCCTCGAGTGGGGCAGGTACGACCCCGAGAGGTGGGGGAGGGGTTGGCAGGAGCTGTTCGACACGCACGAGCTCGTCCGCAACGAGCGCGAGATCCGGAAGATCGAGGTGTCCGAGGAGGGCGACGGCGCTTTCGCCATGGTCGACATTGACACCCTGTGGTGCGACCCAGAGGGTAACGATAGGCGCTGGAAGGGTAGGGTGTGCAAGGTGTACTCGAAGGTCGGCGGTGAGTGGAAGATCACCATGCACACGGGGATGCTCGAGTACCGGTAGGAGCCGCGAGCGATGCCCGGGTGAGGTAGTGTAGAGGCGCGTGGGCATCGCGGGGGACATAGCGCTCATACTCGTGGCTGCCCTCCTCGGCGGGCTCGTCGCCCGGCGGCTCGGGCTGCCCCTGATCCTTGGCTACATCCTGGCCGGCATCGCTGTCGGGCCCAACACGGGTGGTCCTACCGTCAGCTCGGTCCACGACATCGAGCTGCTCGCGGAGATCGGGGTGGCGCTGCTCCTGTTCACCATCGGGCTGCACTTCTCGCTGGACGAGCTCGCCCCTGTGCGCCGCGTCGCTCTCTTCGGGACAGCGGCCCAGATGGCGCTCACCATAGCCTTCGGCTACGGGTTGGGGCGGCTGCTCGGCTTCGGGTGGCAGGAGGCGACGTGGTTCGGGGCGCTGCTCTCGCTCTCCAGCACAGCCGTAGTCCTCAAGTCGCTCTCGGAGCAAGGCGTGATGGGGACCCTGTCCAGCCGGGTCATCATCGGGATGCTCGTCGCGCAGGATCTGGCTGTTGTGCCCCTCATAATAGTGCTGCCGGAGCTCGGGAGTCTGGGCCAGGGTCTCTCCGAGCTCGGCGTCGCGGCGCTGCGGGCCGCCGCCTTCGTCGCAGTGATGGTGGTGTTCGGGAGGCGGGTCCTGCCGTGGCTAATGGCCCGCGTGGCCGCCTGGAACTCGCGCGAGCTGTTCCTGATCTCCGTCGTCGCTATAGGGCTCGGGGTGGGTTATGCGACCTATCTCTTCGGCCTCTCGTTCGCCTTCGGCGCTTTCGTGGCCGGGCTTGTGCTCAGCCAGTCGGACTACAGCCACCAGGCGCTCGCCGACGTGGAGCCCTTGAGGGACGTCTTCGCGATGCTTTTCTTCGTTTCGGTAGGGATGCTCCTCGACCCGGCTTTCCTCATCCAGAATGCGGGGACCGTGGCGCTGGTGGTCGCGCTCGTCTTCGCGGTCAAGGGGCTCGTGTTCGCTGGCGTGGTGCGGGCGTTCGGGTACGGGAACATCATCCCGTTCGCGGTGGGGCTCGGGCTCTTCCAGGTCGGGGAGTTCTCGTTCGTGATCGCGCGCGTCGGCGTGGAGGAGGGGGCCATCTCCGAGAGCAGTTACTCCATCGTGCTGAGTACGGCGGTGATCACGATGTCCCTGACCCCCTTCGCCATGCGCCTGGCGCCGCTACTCTACGGCCGCTGGCGCGAGCGGTTCCCCAAGGAGGCGATGAGCACCTTCAACCTGCCCGAGCGGGGCCTCGGGGACCACGTGGTCATAGCTGGCTACGGTAGGGTCGGCTCCTTCGTGGCCAGTCTGCTCGCGCGCCTGGATCAGCCGTTCGTCGTCGTAGATCCGAACCCCGGTCGGGCCGACGAAGCGAGGGACTCAGGCTACCCCGTAGTCTACGGCGACGCGGGAGCCGAGCCGGTGCTCGAGGCCGCCGGGGTGAGGCGGGCGCGGCTGGTGATCGTCACTGTGCCTGACCCCGTGGGGGCGCGCCTGGTGGTCGAGCGCGTACGCTCCATCAACCCGAACGTGCACGTCGTCGCCCGCACCACGACGGTGGAGCAACTGGGGGAGCTGGGGCGGCTCGGGGTCTACGAGGCCGTGCACCCCGAGTCGGAGGCGGGGCTGGAGCTCGGGCGCCAGGCCCTCTCGCACCTCGGCGTGCCGGCCGGGGACATCCAACGGTTCGCCGACGAGGTGCGCCGCGAGCTGTACGCTCCGATCACCCGCCAGGGGACGGAGGGCGACCTCCTCGCGCAACTCGAGCGGGCCTCGCGGCAGATCGAGACCGAGTGGGTCAGGCTGCCCGAGAACAGCCCGCTAGAGGGGCGCACGATCGGGGATCTCGGGGTGCGCACCCAGACCGGCGCCTCGATAGTGGCGATAGTGCGCGACGACCTCGTGCTCGCCGGACCCGGACCCGACGTCCGCTTCGAACCCGGCGACCTGGTAGGGGTTCTTGGTACCCGGGAACAGCGCGCCGCCTTCGTGGCGCTGACCTAGCATTGCCACACGCCAGCGTTACCTGTCCGTCGGTTCAGGGTAACTACCGAACGTCCGGCAGACGGGTCGAGATGTCTCTCCCTGATCAGAAGGAGACCATTATGAGTGCGAAACTCGGAGACGTGGCGGCTGCGGTGGGCAAGGGGTTGTTCGCCGGCGCCGCCGGGACCGTCGCGATGACAGTGTCGAGCACGATCGAGATGAAGCTGCGCGGTCGGCCCCCTAGCTCGGCCCCGGCGCGGGCAGCCGCGAAGTTACTCGGCATCCAACCCGTCGACAAGAGGGCGGAGGCGCGATTCTCGAACATCGTCCACTGGGGGTACGGGACGGCGTGGGGAGGCGTCCGGGGGCTCCTCGCTGCGGCTGGTCTCTCGGGGCCGGCGGCCACCGCGGCTCACCTCGCCGCGGTCTGGGGCACGGAGCAGGTGATGCTCCCGGCACTGGATGTGGCGCCTCCGCTCACCGAATGGGGCGCGGAAGAAGTCGCCATCGACGCCTTCCACCACCTCGTGTACGTTGGGGCCACGGGCGTCGCCTACTCCCTGCTCGACCAGAAATAGGGCTCGCCGCCCGCGTTTCGCCGCCAACGTGACGTGGCGCGCCCTCCATTCTCCACGGCGGCCGGGTGAGGGTTCCCCTGACTTTGTGAGCGTGTGATCCGGGCCGCGAACGCAGCCGTATATTGGACCATACGTTATCCGCGAAGGTAGGGAGAGATTATGCGTAAGTACGTTGCTCTGGTTCTGCTGGCCGCACTGGCCACGCTCGTCTTCGCACCGGCCGCGATGGCACAACAGATGGATGACGACAACATGGGTAACGACGACAACATGATGATGGAAGACGATCAGATGATGCAGGACGACATGATGTCCAGCGCCTCTGCGAGCGCCATGTCTTCGGCTTCGGCCATGTCTTCCGCTTCCGCCAGCCCGATGTCAAGCGCGAGCGCCATGGAAGACGAGATGAGCTCCAGCGCCAGCGCGATGATGAGCGCCTCGGCCAGCTCGCTCCCCAAGACCGGCGGCACGCCGCTGCTGCCCCTGCTGTCCGCCGCCGTTCTGGCAGTCATGGTTGGCTCCGGGATCGTGGCCGCGAGGCTGGTGCGCAGCAACTCCTGATCTGCCCACGACGCCCGAGTGGGGCGTCTCTCCGTTCGCCGCGGGCCGGGGTCTTGATCCCGGCCTTTTCTTTTCTCAGGGACGGGGGCTCCGGTCTCTTTTGCGCTATCCTACGCTGGTAGCTCCTGATCGAGCGCGGGGAGGTGTGGTGGGCAGACCGCTGTTGACCGTGGCTGTGGTATTGCTCCTCGCCGTGGTCCTGGGCGCAACTGGTCTGCTGGACGACGTCGCGGATATCGTCGTGCAAATACTCCGGATCTTGTTCGACCTGCTCGTCGCCCTCATAAACCTCTTCGTGCGCCTCATAGAGATGCTCGTCGGCTGGCTCAGGAGCGTGGGGTAGATCCTGCCAGGATAGCCAAAGATCACCTGCGACGGGTGGGTCGGGATCTCTAGCGAGAGAGCCTGGCCCTTTTTCTTCGTTGGCGCCACCAGCGACGCAGCAAGACACGTTCGCAGCGTGGCAATACCAACCACAGCACCGGGTGTCTGACGAGCCCGGGTGGCGCACATCCTGGGGAAGGTATAGTTGTCCACGATAGTACCGCAGGCGTCAGGGGGCTGGAGATGAGTGAAGCGAGGGTCTATCGCACGCCGTACTCGGACGGTGCTGCCTTCATCGACGGACGGTTCGTGCCCGTGGCCGAGGCGCGAGTACCGATCCTCGACTGGGGGTTCTTGCGCTCGGACGCGACCTACGATGTGGCCCACGTCTGGCGGGGCGGCTTCTTCAGGCTCGAGGACCACTTGAGCCGCTTCGAGGGTGGGATGGAGTGGCTGCGCATGAAGGTGCCGTACGGGCGCGCGGAGATACAAGAGATCCTTACGGACTGCGTCCGCCTGAGCGGCCTGCACGAGGCCTACGTCGAGGTAGTGTGCACCCGCGGCGTCCCGCCACCCGGCTCGCGCGACCCGCGCGAGTGCGAGAACAGGCTCTACGCGTTCGCTGTGCCGTTCGTCTGGATCGCCGACCCCGAGAAGCAAGAGCAGGGGCTCGACGCCGTGATCGGGCGCGTGCAACGCATCCAGCCCGAGGCCGTCGACCCCACGGTCAAGAACTACCACTGGCTGGACCTGGTGGCCGGGCTCTTCGAAGCCTACGACCGCGGCGGAGAGACGGTGATCCTCAC
>JBJMIY010000289.1:0-5936 GCA_045806605.1 Rubrobacteraceae bacterium | reverse complement strand
TTTCTTCGTGCGGCGACCTTCCGAGCCGTAGACCTCTCTTTTCGTGTCGGCCTACAGAGGCGACCCGGCGCTCAAGATCCCCTGCTCGAAGCTAGCTTCGCAACTATCGTCGGGCGGCTCTGTCGCGAGCTCTCTGGAGCTTCTCCTCCCACCCCTCGCCCCAGCGCGCCCTGGCGGCGCGCTCTACCTGCTCCTCCGCGAGCTCGCCGGAGACGACGGCGATTTCGTAGCCCCTGAGGTACCCGAGGCGCGCGTCGCGCAGCGCGTAGGGCGCCACCCAGGCGGGCAGGTCCAGGCCCAGCCACATCTCCACCATCTCAGCCGCAGAGCGGAACCTGGCTTCCGCCGCGTCCTCCCGCCCGAGCCCCTCCCCCGCCGACCGGCAGACCTCGCGCAACTCGCCAGGGGCGAACCCGCCCTCGCGGGCGTGGCGGGCCAGCTCTTCCGGCAGCGGGTATCCGCCTTGCTCGTCCAACCCCTCACCTCCTCCGCAAGCCTCTTGCGGGACGAGGCTAGCACGTCCGGCGCATGTTTACGCGGCGGGGGCCGGGGGGAATCCTGTTGGGAGCACTACTCCGCACAACAGACTACCTACCAGAGGTGTTCGAAGAATGGCGCAGGATCTCAGAGAAGCCATAACTGCCGTGGCGGACCGTCCGGGGCCGGTATTCTCGGCTTACGTGAGCGTCAACGCCGCCCTGCCGGAGAACCAGAGGCGAGCTTACCTGGTGCGCATGAGGGACGCCATGAACGACCTTGGCGTGCCCGAGGAGGTGCAGAGTCAGGTCCGGGAGCACACCGAGGCCGAGACCCACCCGCGGGCCCGCACGCTCGTGCTCTTCGCGGCGGAGGACGGGTTCCTCGAAGACTACAGGCTGCACGTCGACTTGCCCGAGTCGTTCCGGTGGGGCGACCCCAACGTGGCCCCCCTGACGCTAGTCATGGATGAGTACGAGCCGTACGGAGCCGCGGTCCTCGACGCCGAGAGGTTCCGCTACTTCGTGGTCTCGCCGCTCGCGCGGCCCCAGGAGGGCGAGGAGGCCAGGGCCAACGGCTTCAGGGAAGTTGACGTCCACCCCAGCCAACCGTACCCCAGGGGCGGCACGGACTTCGAGCCGGCGAGCCGTAGGACGGAGGCCCACGTGCACCGCTTCTACAACGAGCTCGGGAAGCTCACCCGGGACATCACCTTCCGCGAGGGGGTGAGGCGTCTGATCCTGGCCGGCCCAAGAGAGAGGACCGCGGAGTTTCGCAGGGTACTCCCAAACGAGCTCAAGGACCGCGTCGTCGCCGAGGAGCACGTAAACCTCGGCGCCCCCGAAGGCGAGCTAATCGATCGGCTCGAGGCTATCAGGGAGCAGGCCGAGCACGAGCGCGAGAAGGAGCTGCTCGCGGAGATCCGGGAGCGCGGCGTCCGTGGACCCGACGAGACCATCGCGGCCCTGCAAGAGGAGAACCGCGTCTACCACCTCGCGGCACTCTGGGATCTGGAGGGTGAGATCCGGTGGTGCGACAACGACCATCTCGCAATACGGGACATAACGGCCGAAGAGTGTCCCTTCTGCGGCCGGAAGACCCGCCTCAGGCCCCTGGTCGACGTCCTGGTGGACCTCGCCGCCGCCCGCGGCGCCCGCCTGGACTTCATGCTCGGCGAGAACGAACGCACCGACACATTACGCGAGGAGTTCGGGGGCATCGCAGGACTTACCCGCTTCTGAGCAGGCGCCGCGGCCTCGCTGTGAGCCAGCTCCAGCTCCATGAAAAAAGCTCGCGAATCTTAAAAAATTTTCACAATTCGTATAGCAGTCCACCATATCTGCTGCTACGATTAACGTATGGGCGACAGGGCGCGGACCATGAAATACAGGCGGCGTGTGAGGTTTTACGGCTTTATCGCGATCGCTTTCCTTGCCTTCCTCGGCGCCCTCATCCTCGGGTTGAGCATCTTCGGGATAGACCTTCTGGGTACGAGCGACGGCCCGATCGGCAGGATGGTAGCTCCCGCCACACCGGACTCGGCCGAGCAGGTGCAGCGGGCGGCGCAGGACGAAGCGGACTACGTGGCACGCGCGCGGCAGGCGGCCGCCGAGCAGGCGGCCAAGCAGGAGGCCGAAGCCGCGAAACAGAGGGCGGAGCGGCGCGCCGAGCAGGAGAAGGCATCGCCGACCCCTGCAGTCCCGTCGGACACCACCATGTATCTGACAATCCCCAAGCTAGGGCTCTACGACATCCCGGTCCTCGAGGGGACCTCCGAGGCGGTCCTGTCGCAGGGCGTCGGTCACGTGCCCGGCACGGGCTACCCCTGGGCGGAGGGCGCCAACACGTACATAGCGGGCCACCGGCTCGGCTACCCCGGCACCGTGAGCGACCACGTCTTCTACAACCTCCCGAGCCTGGCGGTAGGAGATGAGGTCGTCCTCGAAGACTCTCTCGGCCAGACGTACACCTACCAGGTCAGCGAGATACTCGAGGTCGCGCCGAGCGACCTCTCGGTGACTTCGCCGACCGGAGCTGACATCGTCTCGCTGCAGACCTGCATCGAGAACTACGGCGATTACTGGACGGAGGGCCCCAACTGGTTCGCCCGTTACATCGTCCGGGCCGATCGGGTCTAAGCCTCTACTCCTGCGTAGCCGGCCTTCTCTAACCTTCTGATAGAGTCTCGAGGGTGGACGTCTACGACGAGGTCTGGGAGCGGTTCGTCCGCGAGCGCCGCCTGGAGTTCGGCGGGCACACAGATCCCCAGTGGCGCGAGGGGCACGAGCTCTCGGCCTCGCTCGTGATCCCGGTCCAAGGGTCGCGCTTCCGCGAGCGGCTCGAGCCCTTGAGGGACGCGTTGCGCCCTTTCCCGTTCGTCTCGCTGCACCCCGACTACTTCCTGCACATCACGGTGCTCTTCGCAGGCTTCGTCGTGGAAAAACCAGAACGAGAGATCGAGGTCTCATGGCAGCGGCTGGGGGAGATCGAGGCGAGCGCGCGGCGTAGCCTCTCGGACTTCCCGGCCTTCACGGTCCGGCTCGCCAACCTCAACGCCTTCCCCGGCGCCGCGTTCGTCGAGGTGCATGAGGGCGAGATGCTGGACAGTTTGCGTTGGGCTCTGTGCGAGGCCTGCGGGCTCGAGAAGCCCTCAGGGCCACCGCACCTGACGCTCGCCTACTTCCACGCGCCGGACGGCACGCCGGCCCCCGAGGAGCTCATCTGCGCCATAGCGCGCTACCGGGACTGGCCCGCCGGGGAGCTTGCAGTCGAGTACGTAGATATAACAGTCCTGGACCTCCGCATCGAATACCCGGAGCCCAAGGTTCTTGCGAGGATACATCTCAAGTGAGCACGCCGCCTTGGGCTTCGCCAGGCGGCTTCTCAGCTTCTCTCAGCACTTACTAGCTGACATGCTGAGAAGCGAGGGCCTTTACTAAAGGCCCGAGCGTGCTGAGAAGGCGTCTGGCGAAGCCAGGCGCCGTGCTGACAAGCCGACCGAAGGGAGGCGTGCTAAGGCAGCAGCACCTTCGGCGTGAGCAGCCAGCGCAGCTCGCCCGCTCCCGGCGCGGGAGCGCCGTCGAATCGGACGCGGGCCACGCCGCCTTTCTTCAGCCCGATCTCCAGCCCGTCCCCTCTGCCGGTGAGGAGGTATGCGGCGAGCTCGTGCAGGCCGGGCCGGTGCCCGACCACGGCGATGGATCTCGCGTCCGCGTAGGAGAGTAGATCTTGCGCGGCCTTCTCCGGCGGGAGCGTGGGCTCGAGCACAGCCGACGCTTCGGGCGCGGGCCAGGAGTTCAGCTCGGAGAGTATCTGCGCCGTACGCCACGCTCGCGCGTAAGGGCTGCTGAGTACGACGTCAACCCGCGAGACGAGCCTGGCGAGGCCGTGGGCTATGAGCCTGAACTCCTCCTCGCCCTCCGGGGTGAGGGGGCGCCTGCTGTCGTCGGGCCAGCGGTCGGGGTCGCGCTCGAAGGCCGAGGCGTGGCGGACGAGGTAGAGATCCACGCGCGCCACTAACCCCCTGCCTTCTTCTCCATGGCCCCCAGGAGCCTCTTCCAGGGCTTGCCTTTCCTCAGAGCCCGGAGCGGCCCGGACTCGAGGAAGCTCGCCCGGAGCTCGGCCGCGTCGCGGGAGTAGCCCCCGGCCCTCACGCCGAGCGAGAATACGGCCCTCGGCGGCAGTTTATCTGCGGTTGCCAGTTCCTCCATCGACTTCGCGGCTACGACTAGGTCCTGGTTATCGCCGAGGTCGTCCTGGACATCTTTGAGGAGATCGACCATCCTTTCTGCCGGTTTGCCGTAGATGCCCCGCAGCGGCTCGAGGGCGTAGCGCAGCCGTTTGCCCTTCTTCCGCAGGTCGTGGAAGTCCTCGGGCGGCGAGTCTTCGGTCAGAGCCTTCACGTCCTTGCGGACCTTCTTGTAACGGCGCAGGACGAGATCCGGCGCCTCCTCCAGGATGGGCCCTGTGGGCCCGGGGCTGCGGCCGCGCCGCAGCGTGCCCGTGAAGCTTGAGACGAAGCGCTCGTAGCGGTTCGAGTCGAGCGCCTCCAGCATGCGCCGCCGCGCCTCGACCCGCCTTTGCTCGAGGGCGGCCACGATCTCCTTCTGCGTCTCTCCGGCGAACCGTTCTAGGTGCACGTCCAGGTCGCGTACTTCACCAAGGGCGTTGGCGAAGTAGCGGAGGTCTCTCTCGTACTTCTCGGCCCGCCGGGGTAGGACCTTCTTGTAGAGCTTGAGGGCGGCCCGCAGGCGGCGGGTCGCGACGCGCATGTCGTGCAGCTCTTCAGGGTCTTCGCCGAGCCGGACGCCTGGCTCGTGGGCCAGCATCGTCGCGAAGTGGCGGCGCAGGATCGCGAATGCGACCTCGCCGGCCGTCATAGAGGCGTCTATCTCCGTGGGGCCGAGGTCCGGCGCGCCGGCAGGGCTCAGGCCGGCGGCGGCTAGCCCCGTCCTGAACTTGGACAGCCCGGTCGGACGCAGCTCGAGAGAGCTTTGCAGCTCGCCCACGAAGTCGGACACCCCATCGTACGATCCGGAACCCGCAACCTCGACTTCGACGCGGCTCAGGGAAGTTTCCCCTTTGTCGGTAGAGAACTCGGACTCATCGAGCGAGATCTCGGCGAGGACGGGACCCCTCTCGCGTCCGTGTATGCCTCCCAGAGCGTCGACCGTGATGTCGTCGGCGGAGGTCTCCTCAGAGTCATCCTCTTTACGGCGAATATCCCCCTCCGGCCCGACTACGACCTCGCCGTCAGAGCCGTCCGGCTCGGCGCCCTCCGGCTCGCCGGCCTCCGGTCGCAGCTCGAAGATCCTGCGTGTGGTGCGGACGCCGAAGAGCGGGCGCACGTCACGGGCGCCCGCCAGGAGTCGCAGGCGCTCTCCGACCGGGCCGCGGGCGCTCTTCAGGGGCTTGGGGCCGTCGCTCCGCAGCGGCTCGGAGATCTCACGCCGCCTCTTGAGGCCGCCGTCTTCGGGCGGCGCCAGTGACTTCATCGTCGCCTCCACGCGCTTGCCGTCGCGGCGAACGCGCAGCGCGTAGCCAGCGCGGTAGAAGCGCCAGTCCTCCGTGTCGTAGTAGGTGTCGGTCAGCTCCTTAGTCTCTCCAGGGACGACGCGCAGGCCGGAGACGGAGGGGGTCTCCTCGAGCCAACTTTCCACGGAGCCGACGTCGGCGTCGAACTGCCACTCGATTTCCTGGTGGTCAAGCGTCTGGTTCTGCATCGGGTTGAGATCACCTCAGCTAATGCCGATCCGAGGGCAGCCATCGTACCATTCACTCTAAACTTAATCAATCGGTGCAGGCTGATACATAATTATGTGTAGCCGGATCGGCCGAGACGGCCTCCCTCGCGGAATTGAAAGCAAGCAAGACGATGCATATATTTTGCGTCTATGGCCGAGCTGACCATCTCATACCCAGAGGTCGTGGTGCGGCTCCTGATCTCCGCCGCGCTGTGC
>JBJMIY010000288.1:0-3179 GCA_045806605.1 Rubrobacteraceae bacterium | reverse complement strand
CTTCGCCCATATCCACGGCATTCCGGTCGGCATTCTCGGCAACAACGGCATCCTGTTCTCGCAATCGGCGCTCAAGGCCGCGCATTTCATCGAGCTCTGCTGCCAACGACGCATTCCGCTTCTGTTCCTGCAGAACATTTCAGGCTTCATGGTGGGGCGCGACTACGAGGCGGGCGGCATTGCCAAGGACGGCGCCAAGATGGTCATGGCTGTCGCGAACGCTGGCGTCCCGAAGTTCACCGTGATCGTGGGCGGCTCCTTCGGTGCCGGCAACTACGGAATGTGCGGCCGCGCCTACTCGCCGCGCTTCCTGTGGATGTGGCCTAACGCCCGCATCAGCGTCATGGGCGGAGCACAGGCCGCGAACGTCCTCCTGACCGTGCAGGAGGACAACCTCGAGCGCGAGGGCAGAGAGATGACGGACCAGGAGCGCGAGGAGTTCAAGCGGCCCATCCTCGAGAAGTACGAGGAGGAAGGGAACCCGTACCACTCGACCGCCAGGCTCTGGGACGACGGCGTCATAGACCCGGTGGATACCAGGATGGTTCTGGCTCTTGGCCTCTCCGCCGCCGCGAACGCTCCGATCGAAGCGACCCGCTTCGGTATCTTTAGAATGTAGGTTTCGGGCTTCAGGCATCAGGAAGGGGTTAGAAAATTGCACGACGGGGCGAATGCAGACTCAGGACGCAGAGCGACTTTGCTTCCCCTCATTACGTTGTCAGAAGTCCTGAAGTCTGATGCCTGAGACCTACGAGAATCTTAGGAGAACGGACGAGGGACTTGTCGCCACCCTCTCGCTGGCACGTCCCGAGTCGCGAAACGCGCTCGACGCCGCGCTGATAGCGGAGATCACACGCTGCTTCGGGGAGCTTGCCGAGGACGACGACGTGAGGGTCGTGGTTCTGACCGGCGAGGGCCCTACCTTCTGTGCAGGGGCGGACATCGGGTACATGCGCGACACGGCGGGCTTCTCGTACGAGGAGAACCTGGAGGACGCAAGGCGCCTGGCGGAGATGTTCCGGTCGGTGGACGAGCTCCCGAAGCCGGTGGTAGCGAAGGTGCGGGGGGCTGCCATGGGCGGCGGGGTCGGGCTCGTGGCGGCGGCTGATGTCGCGGTGTCCGAGGAGGGGACGAGGTTCGCATTCTCCGAGGTGCGTCTCGGGATAGCGCCTGCGACCATAGCCCCGTTCGTGGTGCGCAAGATCGGGCTCTCGCAGGCCCGGGCGCTGTTCCTGACCGGAGAGAGGTTCGACGCGGAGGAGGCGCGCGAGATCGGGCTCGTCCACGAGGCTGTTCTGGAGCGGGATCTCGACGCCGCGGTCGAGCATGTAGTTTCGCAACTGTTGCAGGGGGGGCCGGAGGCCCAGGCGGCGATCAAAGCCCTGTTGCACCAGGTCGAGGCCACCGAGCCGCTGGAGGCACTAGGGCTCATGACCGGTCTTACAGCGGAGCTCCGAACGAGCGAGGAAGGACAGGAGGGCCTGGGGGCCTTCCTGGAGAAGCGCGAGCCGCGCTGGAGGAATTCGTGAGCTTCGGAAAGGTCCTGATCGCGAACCGCGGCGAGATAGCCGTGCGCGTCATCCTCGCCTGCCGCGAGCTCGGGATAAGGAGCATCGCAGTCTACTCCGAAGCTGACGAGAAAGCCATGCACCGCCGCTTCGCGGACGAAGCTCATCCCATAGGCCCTGCCCCGGCGACGGAGAGCTACCTGAACATCGAGAGGCTGTTGGAGGCGATAGAAGCCTCCGGTGCGGAAGCGGTCCACCCCGGGTACGGGTTCCTGGCCGAGAGCGCGCCCTTTGCCCGCGCAGTCGAGTCTTCGGGCGCTGTGTGGGTCGGGCCGCCGCCGGAGGCGATGGAAGCCATGGGGTTCAAGGTCAGGGCGAAGGAGCTGGCCCGGCAGGCTGGCGTCCCAACCGTCCCTGGCTACGATGGGGAGGACGAGTCCGAGGAGCGTCTCGCCGAGGAAGCTGAGACGATCGGCTTTCCGGTGCTCGTCAAGGCGAGCGCGGGCGGCGGCGGGCGAGGTATGCGCGCCGTCACGCGCCCGCAGGATTTCGCCGAGGCCGTGCGGGGGGCGAGGCGTGAGGCGGAGGCCGCTTTCGGCGACGGGTCGGTGTTCCTGGAGAAGCTCATCGAGGACCCCAGGCACGTCGAGGTGCAGGTGATCGGGGACGCAGAGGGCAACGTCATGCACCTCTACGAGCGCGAGTGCTCGATCCAACGCCGCCACCAGAAGGTGGTCGAAGAGGCCCCCTCTCCAGCCCTGACTCCCGAGCTCCGGGAGGAGATGTGCGCCGCCGCAGTGCGCCTGGCCCGGCAAGCGGACTACCGCAACGCTGGGACTGTCGAGTTTTTGCTTGATGGAGAGGAGTTCTATTTCCTCGAGATGAACGCCCGCTTGCAGGTCGAGCACCCCGTGACGGAGCTCGTTACGGGCCTCGATCTCGTCCACCTTCAGCTAGCCGTCGCCGCAGGGGAACCCCTTCCTTTCTCCCAGGAGGACGTTTCCCTGCGCGGCAGCGCCATAGAGGCGCGCCTCTACGCCGAGGAGGACGGCCTGCCCGCTGGCGGGAAGCTCCTCGCCTTCGCTCCTCCCGAAGGACCCGGCATCCGCAACGACACCGGGGTCGAGGCCGGCGACGAGGTTTCGCTCAACTACGACTCCATGCTCGCGAAGCTTATAGTCTGCGCGCCAGACCGTGACGCGGCGGTCCGGCGGCTCCGCCGCTCGCTTCACGATTATTCAGTCATCGGCCTCCCCACCAACCTGCCGCTGCTGCGGCGCATCGCCGGGCACCCCGCCTACGCAGCGGGTGAGACCACAGTCCGCTTCCTCGAAGAGCACCGGTTGACCGAGGCTCTCCCGGATCCAGAGGCGCCCCCGGAAGCCGTTCTGCTCGCGGCGGCTGCCGGGCTCTCGCCGCGCGCGTCTGCCGATCCGTTCGCAGCCGGTCCCTGGCGTAACCTGGGCGCGGCGCGCTTTCGCTACCAGGTGGGGAAGAGGATGTACGTCGTCGAGGCCGAACGCTCCGGCGGAGCGCTGAAGCTCAGGCTCGACGGAAGGCAAGCCGTGGTCGAGGTGATCTCGGAGCAAGACGGGCAGATACGCGCCATAGTGGACGGCCAAGCGGTCTCGGCCGGCCTGGCTTTCGACGGCCTGGACGCGCTCGTCTCGT
>JBJMIY010000287.1:0-12271 GCA_045806605.1 Rubrobacteraceae bacterium | reverse complement strand
GTCAGGCGCGGCCCCTACAGGTACCTCAACCACCCCAACTACGTCGTGGTCGCCGTCGAGATAGCTACTCTCCCGCTCATCTTCGGTGCCTGGGTGACTGCTCTCGTCTTCTCCGTACTCAATGCGGCGCTCCTCTACGTGAGGATTAGGGAAGAGAACCGGGCGCTTGCGGAACTCGCGGGATAATATAGCCAGCGTATCAGCTTCAGGCATCAGAAGAACCTGAAACCTGAGACATGAAACCTACAATCACCAGGAGTTGTCAATGCTGGACCTCAAATACATCCGCGAGAACGCCGAAGCTGTGCAGGAGAACTCCAGGAACCGCGGCGTCGAGGCTGACGTAGGGCTTGTCGTCGAGCTGGCCGACCGGCGCTCGGCTTTGATCCAGGAGCTTAACGAGCTCAGACAGCGCCAGAACCAGATGGCCAGGAGCATCGGGAAGGAGCAGGACCCGGAGTCCCGGGACAGGCTCATCGCCGAGTCGCGCGCTATGAAGAACCGCATCCCCGAGAAGGAGGCTGACCTCTCGGAGGTCGAGCTGCGGATGCGCGAGGAGCTCTTGAAGATCCCCAACATGACCCACCCCGACGCCCCCATCGGCAAGGACGACTCGGAGAACGTCGAGATCCGGCGCTGGGGAGAGATTCCCGACTTCGACTTCGACGCCGGGGACCACGTCGAGCTCGGCGAGTCTCTGGGCATCATAGACTTCGACGCCGGAGCGAAGGTGGCAGGCAGCAAGTTCTACTTCCTGCGTGGTGACGCTGTGCTATTGGAGCTCGGGCTCGTCAGGTACGCCATGGACATCCTCACGCAGCTCGGCTACCAGGCGACCATTACACCGGACCTGGCGCGCGATGAGATGCTCGTCGGCACCGGCTTCATCCCGCGGGGACCGGAGACCCAGATCTACTCCGTCGAAGACTCGGACCTCTCTCTCATCGCCACCTCCGAGATACCTCTCGCCGGCTCGCTGGCCGACGAGATAGTCGACGAGAACGAGCTTCCTATCCGCCTGGCCGGCCTCTCGCACTGTTTCCGCACCGAGGCCGGCTCCCACGGCCGCGCGAGCCGCGGCCTCTATCGCGTCCACCAGTTCACCAAGGTGGAGATGTTCGCCTTCACGACACCTGAGCAATCGGAAGAGCTGCACGCGGAGATGCTCGACATCGAGGAGCGCATCTTCCAGGGGCTCGGGCTCCCTTACCGCGTCGTAGACATCTGCACCGGCGACCTCGGCGGCGCCGCTTACCGCAAGTTCGACCTGGAAGCCTGGATGCCGGGGCGCAACGATTACGGGGAGGTTACGAGCACCTCGAACACCACCGACTACCAGGCCCGCCGCCTGCGCATACGCTACAGGAGAGATGGAGGACGTCCCCAGCTCCTCCATACCCTGAACGGCACGGCCATAGCAGTCAGCCGCGCCCTCATAGCGCTCCTGGAGAACTACCAGCGGGAGGATGGCTCGATACTCCTCCCCGAGGTACTCGTCTCTTATGTCGGCAAGGAGAGGTTGGGGCCGGCTCGGTGAGACCGCCGAGGCTCCGGGAGGGAGATACCATCGGCGTGATCAGCCCTTCGTGGGGAGGCGGAGCGGTGTACCCTCACAGGGTCGAACGCGGGGTGGAGTACCTCGAATCGCTGGGCTTCCGGGTGAGGCTCGCGCCGCACGCCATGAACTGCGTGGGCTACGTATCCGACACTGCGGACAACCGCGTTGCGGACATTCACGAGATGTTCCTTGATCCGGAGGTGAAGGCCGTCTTCGTCACGATCGGCGGAGACCACTCTTGCCACCTGCTGCCGCTGCTGGACTGGGGTGTGATTCGATCTAACCCCAAGATCTTCGTCGGCTGGTCCGACGCACACGTCCTGAGCGTCGCGATCTGGAAGATGACGGGCCTCGTGACGTTCAACGGACCGCCGATCATGGTCGAGATTGCAGACTACCCGACTATGCCGGAGTACTCAGAGCGCCACATGCTCAGAGTGCTGTGCACCTCCGAACCCCTTGGGGCGATACAGCCCTCCGACTGGTGGACGGAGGAGTTTCTGGACTGGGACGAGAAGGAGGACCTCGTGCGGGCGCGGTCACGCGAGACGTCTGACGGATGGACCTGGCTGAAGGGCGGCAGGGCCGAGGGCATCCTGGTCGGGGGCTGCCTGGAGACGATGCAGCACCTGCGCGGCACGCCCTACTGGCCGCGGTGGGAGGGGACTGTGCTGGTCCTCGAGACCTCCGAAGAGAAGCCCACTCCCGAGACGGTCGACGGCATCCTCATGGACTACGAGAACATGGGCGTCTTCGAGCACATCAGGGGCCTGCTCTTCGGTCGTCCGATGCTCTACGGGTCCGAGGAACGCGAGCAACTACGCGAGGTCATCCTGGAGCGCACCAGGGCCTACGATTTCCCGATAATCGCCGACATGGACTTCGGCCACACCTCGCCGATGCTCACCCTCCCGGTAGGTTGCCGGGCGCTCATCGACACAGGCCGCGAACGCTTCGAGATCGTCGAGGCAGCCGTCTCCTGATTGCCTCTCAGCCGGGACGCTATACTTTTCCAGCACCAGTTTATTAACGAGAGAGGAGCCTCCGGATGACCGAGGCCGTCGAGAAGCTTACGAAGAAGAGCGAGGATCCGAGCCAGTGGTATCTGCAACTGGTCCGGATGGCGAAGCTGGTCGACTACGGGCCGGTGCGCGGCACGTTCGCCATAAGGCCTTACGGGTACGCGATCTGGGAGGGCATGCAGCGAGACCTGGACGACCGTTTCAAGGCAACGGGTCACGTCAACGCCTACTTCCCGCTTTTCATACCCGAGAGCTTCTTGAGGAAAGAGGCAGAGCACGTCGAAGGCTTCGACCCCGAGGTTGCCTGGGTCACGAAGGCGGGCAGCGAGGATCTCGAGGAGCGGATCGCCGTTCGTCCGACCTCCGAGACCATCATCTGCGACTTCTACCGGCGCTGGATACACAGCTACCGCGACCTGCCCGTCCTGATCAACCAGTGGTCCAACTTCGTACGGTGGGAGAAGGTCACCCGGCCTTTTCTGCGGACCATCGAGGTTCTCTGGCAGGAAGGCCACACGGTACACGCGACGGCTGAGGAGGCTCGCGAAGAGACCCTGAGGATGCTGAACGTCTACCAGGACTCCTACCGTGAGACGGCGGCGATCCCTGTTCTCACAGGCTTAAAGAGCCCCTCTGAGCGGTTCGCCGGAGCCGTCGAGACCTTCACCTGCGAAGCTTTGATGGGCGATGGGCGCGCCTTGCAGGCGGCGACGAGCCATGACCTCGGGCAGAACTTCGCCCGCGCATTCGACATCACCTTCCTCGATGAGAACCAGGAGCGGGTGCATCCTTACCAGACTTCCTGGGGGTTCTCGACCCGCGCCGTGGGCGCCCTCATCCTGGTGCATGGCGACGACAGGGGACTCAGGCTGCCGCCCAGGCTCGCGCCCACCCAGGCGGTCATAGTCCCGATCTGGCGCGAATCCAACAAGGGGGAGGTCCGCCGAGAGGCTGAGGCATTGTACTCGGAGCTCAAGGACGCCGGCTTCCGGATGGAGGTAGACCTCGACGAGGAGCACTCGCCAGGCTGGAAGTTCAACGAGCACGAGCTCAGGGGCGTCCCCGTGCGCGTCGAGCTCGGGCCGAAGGACATCGAGAAGGGCCAGGCGGTCCTCGTCCGCCGTGACACCGGGGAGAAGGAGTTTGTCGATCGCAAGGCGGTGGCCGAGAGGCTCAACGGTCTGATGGGCGAGATCCAGGAGAACATGCTCCGCCAGGCCACCGAGTTCCGGGACGCCAACACCCGGCGCGCCGAGACCTACGAGGAGTTCAAGGAGGTTATCGAAACGAAGCGCGGCTTCGTCGTCGCACCCTGGGACGGCACGGAGGAGACGGAGCAGAAGCTCAAGGAGGATACGAAAGCCACGATCCGGCTCCTTCCTTTCGATAGGGAAGAGGGTAAGGACCTCGTCTCCGGCAAACCTGGCAAGACAGCCATTTTTGCGAGGGCGTACTAGGCACGACAGAAGCTGGGAAGACGTCCCGCGGTAGAGCGTGGGTCCTCGACCGCGAACTCCTTTGACTGCCTAACGCTGACGGTTTAGTATTCTCCAGGCGGTTGTGCGCAAACCTGCAATAGGAGGGGGCCTCCATGAGACCGTACCGGTGGCGCTTGGCGCGCCGTGGCGAGTATTCGCGTGGAGGGAGAGTGATCTCGACCAGCCAGTGGGCGTGCGTGCTGCTCGGCGTAGTGGTATCGCTGGGCTGTGGTCTCCTCGCCGGCCAGTCGAGCGAGGCGCAGAGCTACTCAGCGTATTCGGATCCCGAGAAGCCCGTTCTGTCATTCGTCCTCTCGGACGAAGCCAATGTGGAAGAGTTCCGGAGCGAGTTCGGCCTGAGCGACGAGGAGGTTGCGGCCGCCCTCACGGCGGTGCGTGAGGAGAACGAGGCCCTCGCCCGCGAGTACGCACAGAGCGAGCAACTGGTCGAGTCGAGTGAGGGGCTGCCGGAAGATCGGATACGGGCTACGATCGGCTCCTCGGACTACGACGAGAGGATAAGTGAGATCATCGCCGGGACGAAAGCTACCGTTGAGAGCTTGTTGCCCGCGGACCGGAGGGCGGATCTCGAAACCTGGGTCAACGCCAAGTTCGCCGAGGGGAGAGAGCGGGCCGCGCAAAATACCGTAACGGTTCTTCGACGCGGGTCCTCCAAGGGGCCCGGTGTGAGGTGCCAGGTGTTCGCCACCCAGTACAAGGGCTTCACCAGGTACGAGGTCGCTCTCCCGCACAGGAACCTCAAGGACAGGTTTGTCTCTAGGAAGAATGCTCGCAGGGTCGTCATCACCCGCAAGAGGGATCGGATCACGCCCAAGGTCAAGGAGGTCGGGCCCTGGAACATACGGGACAACTACTGGCAGTCGCGCAGGAAACGGGACAAGTTTGACAACCTCAGGCGCTGCAAGCCCGAAGCCGAGGCTGCCTACTTTAACAACTACAACCATGGCAAGGACCAGTTCGGCAGGAAGGTCCTCAACCCAGCTGGCGTGGACCTTACGCCGCGGGCCGCCAAGAGGCTCGGGCTCAGGAAGTTCCAGAACGCCTGGGTGTGGGTGCGCTACCCCTGGGTGGGCAAGTAGGCGGAGCCTTTCGCCCTTGACGCCGGGCGGGGCGGTGTTTTAGCATCCTTAACCTAGCGCCAACTCGCATCTAGAGCGGTGGAGGGAACTGGCCCTGAGAAACCGCGGCAACCGGCGGCGAGAGTAGCCTTTCGCCGTGAGGTGCCAAGTCCAGCAGGACACCAGGTCCTGGGAGATGTGGGGAGAGGCAGACGGCCTCTTCTAGCGTAGCGGGTTGCGCGTAAGGCGTAGCACCCGACGAGTGAAGGAGGCTGTATTACTACCGAGTATGACACTAGACCCTGGGGCCGGGGCTAGGCAGGCTCCGGCCCGACAGGGCAAACTCCACCACTGCATAGGCTACTTCGAGCCGGAACTCGGCGGCTCGCTGGAAGACGTAGCGCTCGCCTACGAGACCTGGGGCGAGCTTGACGACACCGGCGAGAACGCTGTTCTCATCGTCCACGCCCTTACGGGCGACACCCACGCCGCCGGGGAGCCGGATTCCGCGTACAGGCGTGGCGGGTGGTGGAGCCCGATGATCGGTCCGGGACGCGCCATAGACACGGTGCGGAACTTCGTCGTCTGCTCGAACGTGATAGGAGGGTGCTACGGGAGCACAGGCCCAGCATCCCCCGACCCCGAGAGCGGGCGCCCTTACGGCATGCGCTTCCCCCTAGTAACCATCAGGGACATGGTCAGGGCGCAGAAGCGCCTTCTGGACCATCTCGGAGTAAGGCGGCTGCAGCTCGTGATCGGGGGTTCCATCGGCGGACAGCAGGCGCTCGAGTGGGCTGTCGAGTTCCCAGACTTCGTCGAAAAGACAGTGCCCGTGGCGGCGACTAACGCTTTAGGACCGCAGGGCCTCGGCATGAGCGAGCTCGGGCGCCGCGCAATTATGGCCGACCCCGACTGGCAGGACGGTGACTACTACGGGACGGGGCGCTCCCCGGCTGCCGGCCTCGCCATCGCCCGCATGGCAGGGATGATGACCTACCAGAGCGCCCCCGGGCAGTGGGAGCGGTTCGGGCGGAGACCCGCGAGCCGCCCGGCGCTGTATGAAGAGTTTGGCGGGCGGTTCGAAATCGAGAGCTACCTCCACTACCAGGGCAGGGACCTCGTGAGCCGCTTCGACGCCAACTCCTACCTCTGCCTCTCGCGCGCGATGGACCTCTACGACGTCGCGGCCGGCTACGAGTCCGAGGAAGAAGCCTACGCCCGGATCGAGGCGGACGTCCTTTTCGTCGGGATCTCGAGCGACTGGCTCTTCCCGCCCGGCGAGGTGCGGGCTACAGCAGGTCGGGCGAGAGAGGCCGGGGCGGACGCGCATTACGTGGAGATAGACTCCTTGAGCGGACACGACTCGTTCTTGAAGGACTGGGATGAGCTGGAGGCGGCCGTCAGGCCGTTCCTCGAAGGTTAGAGAAACGTTGGAAGGGAGAAACGGATGACCGACATGGCCGATCAGAAGATGCAGGAGTACGGGTTCGAGACCCTGGCGCTGCACGCCGGGCAGGACGTGGACCCAACGACGACGGCGCGGGCCGTCCCCATCTACCAGTCAACATCCTACGTCTTCAACGACACGGACCACGCCGCGAACCTGTTCGCCCTCTCCGAGATGGGCAACATCTACACACGCATCATGAACCCCACAACCGACGTCTTCGAGAAGCGCGTTGCCGCTCTGGAGAAGGGCGTCGGCGCTCTGGCGACAGCGTCGGGACAGGCGGCTGAGACGCTGGCGATCCTCAACATCGCAGGGGCGGGAGACGAGATCGTCTCTGCCGCCCAGCTCTACGGCGGCACCTACAACCTCTTCCACTACACCCTGCCGAAGATAGGGATCGACGTGAGATACGTCGAGGGCAACGATCCCGAAGCCTATCGGGACGCAATCACCGACAGGACCAAGGCCGTCTTCATCGAGACCGTCGGAATCCCGTCGCTCAACACCATGGACATCGAGGCGCTGGCTCAGGTAGCCCACGACGCGGGCGTCCCGCTCATCGTGGACAACACCCTCCCGTCGCCATACCTGGTCCAACCCCTCGAGCACGGAGCGGACATCGTCGTCCACTCGGCGACCAAGTTCATCGGCGGCCACGGTACCTCCATAGGCGGCGTGATCGTGGACGGCGGCCGCTTCCCCTGGGACAACGGCAAGTTTCCCGGTTTCACGGAGCCCGACCCCTCCTACCACGGGCTGGAGATCTACCCTACCCTCGGCGAGCTCTCGTTTATTCTGAAGGCGCGCGTCCAGATGCTCCGTGACTACGGCCCGGCGCTCAGCCCGTTCAATAGCTTCCTCTTTTTGCAGGGCCTCGAGACGCTGCCCCTGCGCATGGAGCGCCACTCGCAGAACGCTATGGCCGTCGCCGAGTTCCTCCAGAACCACCCGAGGGTCAACTGGGTAAACTACCCCGGGCTCCAGGATCACCCGACCCATGACCTCGCCCGCAAGTACCACAGGGACGGGCTCTACGGCGCGATCCTGGGCTTCGGGATAGACGGCGGCCTGGAGGAGGGCAAGCGGTTTATAGACAGGTTGCAATTACACAGCCTGCTGGCGAACGTGGGAGACGCGAAGAGCCTGGTCATACACCCGGCCTCGACCACCCATTCCCAGCTCTCCGTTGCCGAGCAGATGTCGACCGGGGTCACCCCTGACTACGTCCGGCTCTCGGTCGGTCTCGAGTCCATCGACGACATCCTGGGCGATCTTGACCAGGCGCTAAGTGGAGCGTGACGGCATGAGCGACAGACCCCTCGTTATCAAGTTCGGGGGCACCTCGGTCGGGAGTGGCGCGGCATTCGCCCGCGCCGCCGCGATCGCCGCCGAGGCCGCCCGGGAGCGCCCGCTGGCCGTTGTCGTCTCGGCGATGAGCGGTACCACCGATACCCTGCTCGGCTACGCCGACGCCACCGGCGGGCGCAAGGGTCGAACCCTGACCGGCTCGACGCGCGAGGGGTCCGTCGCGGAGCTCCACCGCTCGCTCGCGGAGAGGCACCTGCGGGCGGCCCGCGAGGTAGTCTCCCCCGAGCATCTCCCCGCGGTCGAGGAACGTCTGCGGGCCCTGCTCATCGAGCTCACGAGGGCCTTCGACGGACCATCCGGGAACCCGGCCGCCAGGCGCGCCGGGATCGCCGTCCACGGTGAGCGGCTGTCCACGGAGATCCTGGCCGGCGCCATAAAGGGCCTGGATGTGCCTGCCGCCGCCGTGGCGCGCGACCCGATAGTCACCGATGCCGCCTTCGACGGAGCGGAGGTAGACGCCGCCGAGACCCGGGCGCGCTGTTCGCGCTTCGTAGCGCCGCTGCTCGAAGGAGGTACCGTCGCGGTCGTGCCCGGCTACGTCGGGCGCTCACCCGAGGGGCTGGCGACCACCCTTGGCAGGGGCGGCTCGGACCTCTCCGCCACGGTCCTCGGGCGGGCTCTGGGGGCCGAAGAGGTCTGGATCATGTCCGACGTGGACGGCGTGCTGGACGCCGACCCCAGGCTGGTGCCTGACGCCTCCAGGCTCCCCCGGCTCTCGTACAGGGAGGCAAGCCTGTTCGCCGCGCTCGGCGCCAAGGTCCTGCACCCGAAGACGATGGAGCCGGCCTCAGAGGCTGGTATCGAGGTCCTGGTGCGCAACACCTTCAACCCCGAGAGCCCGGGTACTCGCGTCTCCGGCCTCGCGCCGGGAGAGGGTATCCGCTGCCTCGCGCTGCGCCGGCGCTTCAAGGCCGAGATCCCCTGCGCCCCGGGCCACAAGCGGGAGGCTGCGGCTGTGATCTGCATCGGGTCGCCTGCCCGCGGTGACCTCGAGCGTGGCCAGAGGTGCCTGCGCGAGGGGGGGATAGCGCCGCTGCACGCCGAGGACGGCACCGCCGGGCTCGTGTTCATCGTGGCCGCCGACGTGGCCGAAGAGGCGCTGCGCGTCCTGCACGGGGGTCTGCTCTCGCCCGCAGAAGAGGCGGTCGCGTGAAGCGGCTCGAGATAGTTCAGATCGGGCTCGGCCACGTCGGACGCGCTGTCGCCCAGATCGTGCTGGAGGAGCGCAAGCACTGGCGCGAGCGTTACGGCCTCGAGTTAGTCTACAGGGCCGTCTCCGACACTTCGGGCGCGCTCGTGGGCGAGGCCCTGCTGCCACAGGCGATACGGACCAAGGAGGATGGCGGCAAGCTCTCTGAGCTCGGCGTCGAGCCCCTGGAGGAAATCCTCGTATCCGAGCCTGCGCCAGGGTACACCAGAGTAGTCGTTGACGTCGCGGTGCACGGCGGTACCTACGATCTAGACCTGCTCGGAATCCAGAACGGCTCTTGCCTGGTGCTCTCCAACAAGGGCCCGCTCTCGGAGAGCACCGAGCGCTACGAGAAGCTCACGCGGATGCTGCCGGACAGGCTCTGGCACGAAGCCACGGTCGGAGCCGGGATGCCCATAATCTCGACCCTCGACGGACTGCTCGCGAGCGGAGACGAGATACTCGAGATCCAGGCCAGCCCTAGCGGTACTCTGGGATTCGTCATGAGCGCCGTCGAGGCCGGCCGCCTCTTCTCCGAGGCCGTCAAGGATGCGGTGGCCCTCGCCTACGCCGAGCCCGACCCGCGCGATGACCTCTCCGGTCTCGACGTCGCGCGCAAGGCTATAATCCTGGCCCGCAAGATGGGCCGCACGATAGAGCCCGCGGAGATACCTTACAAATCCCTCGTCCCCGAAGGTCTCGAAGACGTCTCTCTGGAGGAGTTCATGGAGAGATTGCCTGAGCACGATGAGGCGTTCGCCGAGCGGCTGCTCGCCGTCGAGGAGCACCACATGCTCCGCTACCTCGCCCGCATCCCCAGGGAGGGGCCGGTGACCGTGGGGCTGGTGGACGAGCCTGTCGAGAGCCCCTTCGGCCCTATAAGCGGCCCCGAGAACGTCTTCGACTTTCGAACGCGCCGCTACTCTGATGTTACCCTCACGATACGCGGCCCCGGCGCGGGGCCAGAGCGCACCGGGAGCGGCGTCGTCTTCGATCTGCTCGACATAGCGCACAAGGTTCTCAAGGATGATGGAGAGGAGCTCTGATATGCGCGAGGGATACACCGTGGCGGTCGTAGGAGCTGGGCTCGTCGGCGAGCGCCTCGTAGCGGAACTCAGGCGCCGGGAGTTTCCCTTGAAGGAGCTGAGAGTTCTCGCTCGCAGTGCTCGCAGGGCTGTCCTCGCGGGAGAGACCTTCGAGGTAGGGGTTGCAGAGCCAGAGGCATTCGAGGGCGTTGACTTCGCCTTCTTCGCCGGGACGGAGGGTGAGAAGGGCGCGGCCCTACAGCTCGCGCAGGAGGCCATAGCCCGGGGCGCTATCGTCATAGACAACGGCAGCGACTTCCGGCTCGACCCCGAGGTGCCGCTCGTCGTGCCAGAGGTGAACCCGGGTGCCTTGAAGGACCACAAGGGCCTCATCGCCAACGCCAACTGCTCGACCATACAGATGGTCGTCACCCTCGCACCGCTAGTTCGAGAGTTCGGCATCCAGAAGGTCGTCGTCTCGACCTACCAGGCAGTCTCCGGCTCGGGACGCTCGGGAGTCGAGGCCCTGGAGAACGGCAGGGCGGACGTCTACCCCAAGCCCATAGCCGGGAACGCCATCCCGCTCATCGGCAGAGTGGGGGAGGACGGCCTCACGACCGAGGAGACCAAGATGCGGGAGGAGTCGCGCAAGATCATGGGTCTCCCCGACCTGGAGGTGCACGCGACCGCCGTCCGCATCCCCGTCCACACCGGCCACTCCGAGAGCGTCTACGTCGAGACGGAGAAAAATGCTTCGTTGCCAGAGGTCGTCGAGGTTCTGCGCGGCGCGCCCGGCGTGGCCTTCTCTGGCGACCCGGACGATTTTCCGACGCCGCTCGAGGCCGCCGGGGAGCCAGATACCTACGTCGGGCGGATACGGGTCGATGACCGCTCCATAAGCTACTGGTGCGTCTCGGACAACCTGCTCAAGGGCGCCGCGACCAACGCCGTGCAGATAGCGGAGGCGCTCGCAGGGGCGCGGGTCTAGCGTTCCGCATGCCGGAACTCGAGATACGGGCCGCCACCGAAGACGACGTCCCGCTTCTCCTATCTCTCATAAAGGAGCTCGCCGATTACGAGCGCCTCTCGCACGAGGTCGCCGCCACCGAGGAGACGCTGCGCCATTCGCTCTTCGGGGAGCAGCGGGTAGCCGAGGCGTTGCTGGGCTATCTCGGGGGCGACCCCGCGGGTTTCGCGCTGTTCTTCCACAACTTCTCGACGTTTCTGGGTAAGCCCGGCATCTACCTGGAGGACTTGTACGTGAGGCCGGAGTTCAGGGGCTCGGGCGTCGGCCGGGCTTTGCTGGTCCAGATCGCGGGGCTGGCCAAGGAGCGGGGCTGCGGGCGGCTGGAGTGGTCGGTCCTGGACTGGAACGAGCCGGCCATCGGCTTCTACAAGCGTATCGGCGCCTCCCCGGTGAGCGGGTGGACGGTGTATCGCATTACCGGAGCGGCGCTCGAAGAGCTGGCCGCCAGAGGTTGACTTCCGATCGTAGAGACGCCTGCTCTCAACGCCGGGTTCCGCGCCAAACTGCGTATTTTTCGCCCGAGTGTAGATGCTCCGCAGGTAGGAACTCTACGTCGGCGTTTCGCACGTGAGGGTGTAGCGCCGGTTATACTTTCCCTGGAAGCCGGGAGAGAGGAGGACCCGATGGCGGAGGGTAGCAGGTGGAGGACCTTCTGGGACCGCTTGTTCAGCGAGCAGCAGCAGTCCGCGCGAGAGGAGAGGGTCATCGAGTACATCATCCACCGCCTCGGCGAAGGCGCCAGCCTGCAGGATATCGTGCAGGAGGAGTACGTGCGCCGCAACGCCTCGCCGGCCGAGGTGGATGAGATCTGCTCGAACCCCAGGCTCGTCGAGGCGGCCCGCGAGCACATGGAAGAGGACTTCAGGTCCGAGGATCTCGACCCCACCAGGCGCCCGCACTAGCGAACTCCCGGCTGAAACTTATCCCAAGGACGCCAGGGCTGTATAATCTTGGGGTTGTGGGTATGTAAAACGTGGAGGCCGGATGCCGATCTACGAGTACAAGTGCGAGAACGGGCACGTCTTCGACGTGATGCAGAAGCTCTCCGACGACCCCCTGACCACCTGCCCCGAGT
>JBJMIY010000286.1:0-4182 GCA_045806605.1 Rubrobacteraceae bacterium | reverse complement strand
CGGGGTGCCTGTCTGGCTACCTCTCGCCCGGAGCGTTATACGAGAAGAGCCGGGTTCGCTGCGATACTTTTCTTTCAACGGCCGCTGCACCGATCTGAGATCCTTGACCCTCCCGTCTGTGGCTGCCTTTCCGCCGCGAATTGTAACGCGAAAGGGTCCTCCAAGGAGGACCCCCTCTGCGCCGTTATCTGGTCGGTACTAACCCTCCAGCAAGAGGGACTCCGGGTCTTCGATCAATTCCTTTATTCGCACGAGAAAGCTTACGGCCTCGGCGCCGTCTATGACGCGGTGGTCGTAGGAGAGTGCAATGTACATCATCGGTCGGATCTCGACCTCTCCGTCAAACGCAACCGGGCGGTCCTGGATCTTGTGCATCCCCAGGATGGCTACCTGCGGCAGCGTCAATATAGGTGTCGAGACCAGCGAGCCGAAGATGCCGCCGTTGGTGATGGTAAACGTGCCGCCACGCAGGTCCTCTAGCGTGAGCTTGCCCTCGCGAGCTCTGGTCGCAAGGTCGGCTATGGTCTGCTCGATCTCGGCGAAGTTCTTGCGGTCGGCGTCGCGCACCACGGGGACGACGAGGCCCTCGTCGGTGCTGACCGCCACCCCTATGTCGTAGTAGTGCTTGAGCACAAGCTCGTTGTGCTGCAACTCGGCGTTGACCTTCGGGAACGCCTTGAGCGCCGCTATGGAAGCCTTGGTGAAGAAGCTCATGAAGCCCAGCCGCGCGCCTGTGCGCTCCTGGAAGGCGTCCTTGCGCCGCCGCCGCAGCTCCATGACGGCGCTCATGTCCACCTCGTTGAAGGTGGTGAGCATCGCGGAGTTCTGCTGCGACTCGACAAGTCGCTGGGCGATGGTCAGCCTGCGGCGCGAAAGGCGCACCCGCTCCTCGCGGCCGTCCTCGGCCACAGGGGCTGGCGCCGCTTCCCGCTTGCCGTCTTCCTCGGGGGCTGCGGGCCGCCCGGCCTCGCGGGTGGTCGTGGTGCCGCTACTCTGCTCGCGGATCAGACGCTCCACGTCCTCGCGCGTAACCCTCCCGCCCGAGCCGCTCCCCGAGACCTCTCCGAGGTCGATATCGTACTCCTGGGCCAGCTTCCTGACGGAGGGCGAAGCCCTGACCTCGTTCTCGACCTCCCTGTGGCCATCCTCGTCGGCGGTGTCCTGGGGCTGCTCGGCCTCCGCCCGATCTCCTTGTGGGGCTTCCTCTGGAGCTTCCTCTTCTTCCTCCTCCTCGGGTTCTTCGGCGGGAGCATCGCTGCCGGCGCCATCGGCTTCGCCTTCTCCGATGGTCCCTATGACCTCTCCGACGCCAACGGTCTCGCCCTCGCCCTTGGATATGGACTCCAGGACGCCGTCCTGCTCGGCCTCGACCTCGAAGTTGATCTTGTCGGTCTCGAGCTCGACGACGGCCTCGCCAGACTTCACGGCCTCGCCCTCCTGCTTGAGCCAGCGTCCGACCGTCGCGTCGGCTACCGACTCTCCGAGCTCCGGGACGTGTATCTCAACCGCCAACTGGCAACACCTCCTTCTCTAGGATCTCCACCCGGAGCTTCAGTCGCTCTTGCTCGGAGCGCGGCCCTGCGTCCCCTGCGCGGCCGTCTCGGCCTCCTCCAGGTCTCCTTCGACGCTCTCGAAGGCAGCCCGGACTATGCCCGCATGCTCCTCCTTGTGGAAGCGAGCGGAGCCCTGGGCAGGGCTTGGCCGGGCCGGCTTGCCGACGTACCGAACAGGGAACTCCCCGTCGGTCAGAGCTCGCAGGCGCGGCTCCATGAACGTCCAGGCTCCCATGTTCTTCGGCTCCTCCTGAACCCAGAGTATCTCGCGCAGGTTGGGGTAGCCTTCGATGAGCTCCCGCACCTGCTCCTCCGGGAAGGGGTAGAGTAGCTCTATCCGGGCCACCGCTGTGTCCACGGCCTCCTCCCTGAGGTCGCTGCCGGCGAGCTCCGTGTAGACCTTGCCCGAGCACAGGATGAGCCGCTCGACCGAGTTGGCTCTCTCGCGAGCCTCCTTGTCGTCGCGCACGGGGAGGAAGCCGCCTTCCGTGAACGCCGCAGGGTCGGAGGCTGCCATGGGGTGCCTGAGGAGGCTCTTCGGGGTCATTATTATGAGGGGCCGCTTGTTGTCCTCGAGCGCGGCCTGGGCGCGCAGCAGGTGGAAGTACTGGGCCGCCGTGGTGAGGTTGGCCACCCGGATGTTCTCGTGTCCCGCGAGCTGCAAGAAGCGCTCCAGACGGGCGCTCGAGTGCTCGGGACCCTGGCCCTCGTAGCCGTGCGGCAGGAGTAGTACGAGCCCCGAGGTCTGGCCCCACTTGGCCTGCCCGGAGACTATGAACTGGTCGATCATGGGCTGCCCGACGTTGGCGAAGTCGCCGTACTGGGCCTCCCAGAGGACCAGGGCGTCGCGCGCGTTCACCGAGTAGCCGTACTCGAAGCCCATGACGGCGATCTCGGAGAGCGGGCTGTTGTACACCGCGAACGAGGCGTTGGCCTGCGGTATGTTCTGGAGCGGGACGTAGCGCTCCCCGGTCTCGACGTCGTAGATGGCCGCGTGCCGCTGGGAGAACGTGCCACGCACGGTGTCCTGCCCCGTGAGCCGTATCGGCACGCCGTCCTCGAGCAGCGAAGCGAAGGCGAGCGCCTCGGCGTGCGCCCAGTCTATGCCCTCCTCGTCGTCCAGCTCGCCGCGGGTCTTCTGGAATAGCCGCTCTAGCTTCTGGTTCGGGGTGAAGCCCTCGGGGCGCTCGAGCATGGCTGCGTTCAGCTCCTCGAGCCTCTCTGCGGGGACGGCCGTCTCCGGTATCTCGACGAGCGGCGTGTGCGGCTGGTCGGTCGCGACGTCCTCATCTTCGATCCCCTCTGATGGCTTCTTCTGGATTTCCTGCATCTTCGAGAGGACCTCCTCGGCCATCCTGTCGGCCTCGCCCTCCTCGATGAAGCCGCGGCGTTCCAGCTCTTGGGCCCAGATCTCGCGCACCGGCGGATGGTCGCGGATGATCTCGTACATCTTCGGCTGGGTGTAGGCGGGCTCGTCGCCCTCGTTGTGGCCGTAGCGCCTATAGCCGATCAGGTCGATCATGAAGTCCTTGCCGAACTCCTCGCGGTAGGCGTAGGCCATCCTCACGACAGCCATGCAGGCCTCGGGGTCGTCGGCGTTGACGTGGACGACGGGGATCTCGAAGCCCTTGGCCAGGTCGCTCGCGTACGTGGTCGAGCGGGCGTCATGTTTCTCGGTGGTGAAACCGAGCTGGTTGTTGGTGATTATGTGGATGGTGCCGCCCGTGGTGTAGCCTGACAGGCGGCTCAGGTTCAAGGTCTCTGCCCCGACGCCTTCTCCCGGGAAGGCAGCGTCCCCGTGCAGGAGGATCGGTAGCGACGCCTCCGCGTCGCGTCGCGGCTCGCCGGCCTCGTCGCGCTTCTCCTGGGCGGCGCGGGCCATGCCCTCGACCACGGGGTTGACGTGCTCGAGGTGGCTTGGGTTTGGCGCCAGGTTTATGAGGACCTCCTGGTCGGCCTCCTCCTCGCTCAGCTGCCAGCCCCGGATGCCGAGGTGGTACTTCACGTCCCCGACCCAGGCTTCGCCAGGGCTGTCGGCGGCCGATGCAACCTCGCCCTTCTCCGGCTGCTGGAACTCGCCGAAGACCTTGGAGTACGGCTTGTCCAGCACATGGGCCAGCACGTTGAGGCGGCCCCTGTGCGCCATCCCCATGACCACCTCTGGAGTCCCCGCGTTGGCCGCGGCCTGCACCAGGTAGTTGATCATCGGCACTACCATGTCGTTGCCCTCGATCGAGAACCGCTTCTGCCCGAGGAACGCCTTGTGGAGGAACTTCTCTAGGACGTCGACCTGCGTTAGCCGCCGCAGCAGCCCTCTGGCCTCGGACCTGTCCATAGTGCCGCCGAAGCGCTCGGACTCAACCGCCTCGCGCAGCCAGAACCGCTCGTCGGGCACATGGACGTGCCCGAAGTCGTAGCCGATCGACTTGCAGTACAGGCGCCTGAGCTCGTCCGCCGCCTCCTTCGCGTTGGAGGTGCGCTCCGCGACCGGTCCCCCTATTATCAGGGTGGGCAGATCCTCCAGGTCTTCCTCGCTGATGCGGTAGAAGCCGGGGTCGAGCGTGGGATCTCCCGGCGGCTCGCTCCCGAGCGGGTCCAGCTGGGCTGCCATGTGCCCGAAGTCGCGTAT